>PUMX01000221.1 GCA_003552485.1 Candidatus Hydrogenedentota bacterium | reverse complement strand
GTCAAGGGTTCGCCCTCCGAAGCGGACTTGATTATACGCGTTGAGGATCTCAGCGACAGCCGCCCGATTGACGCCATCGGTCTCTTCAATGTGATCCAGGATTTCTCCCGCCGTCATTCCTCGACAGTCGGTCCCGTTGCGCCGCAGCCGTCGAACCGTCTTCATATATAGCCGAATCGCCCGGATTTGATCACGGGTCAATGGAATCCTTGGCCGCGCGCCAAAGAACCGAAGCTCTCGCCACTGGCGAACAAGCCATACGTAAATTCCAACCAATCCGAGTATGGCCAGTACAACGGGGAGAAAGTGCACATCAGTAAGCCCGAGATTCTCCAGAACTGCGCTACCGCTACTGTGTAACCATTGCGGCAAAGCAGTGATGAGACCGCTCGGCGTCACGCCGAACAGTTGTTCAAGCCGGAAATCTGGTTGGTAGCCCTCAATGTTGCGGTACCAGAACAGCTGGCTGCGCAGTTGGGCCATCGAAAGCATCCGTCTGACGTTTCCGATCGTTGTGCCGCCGTCTCCCAAGTCTTCGGGAGACGGGTCGAAAGGAACCCATCCCCAATCGGGAAAATACACTTCAACCCACAAGTGCGCCATGTTCGCCCGAACAAGGTAGGCTTCTTCCCCACTGTCCCATTCCCCCCCTTGATAGCCACTTACAACACGGGTTGGCACACCTTGGGTTCGCAGCATGAGCGCCATCGCTGTCGCGTAGAGCTGGCAATGGCCGACGCGCGTGTCATGAACAAATGCGTCAATAGGGTGTTGGGGCGGTAATTCGGGAGGGTTAATGCTGTAAAAGAAGCCAGCTTCTTCAAACCACCGTTCGAGCCTGCGCGCCTTATCATATACGCTGGGAGCGCCTTCTAGGATCTCTTCAGTTAAGGAAACCGTTCGCGGTTGCAGATTGTGCCGCGTCAAAAAGTTCAGTTCGTACAGGCGCATGACGTCCGCGTAATCTTTATCGATTGCGCGCAACGCCTCGGAAGAGGGTTCCGCTACCTCCGAGACGACGTGGTATTCAAAACCGGGCCGCGGTTCACTTCCCACCGTAAAGTCGGTCGAAGCGTCCCACCACACGCGCTCGCCCGGCGCGTGCAGCATGAGGATCTTGGAGAGCGCTGGCAACGAATTCGTGTCGTGGCCCTCAAGCCGAATGAACTGGTAAACGGGTTCAACCTCGCTGTCGGGCCGTGTCCGGGTTCGCCGCAATGCGGCGTCGTCCATGCGGGAGAGCCGCACGTCCGCCATGCGATCATTGGTCTGAATGGGGGCTCCGCGCTGCGTCCAGTTGTGCCCGGTATAATCGTCAAAGGTAGCGGTCCGCCACAACATTGGGCCGTGATATTGACCGTCTGGTTCGTCAGGAAACCAGACCCTCATTACCGGCGTTGGGTCAGCTTCGAGAGAACCGCCAATCCCGACACTGACCATGGCCCCCAAGCCTGTGATGGAGTGCGTGGCGCTGTCCCTAGCGCCGATCAGCCCGGCTTCCGTGCGCGGCGTCGCAAAGAACACTCCGAACGTCAGTAGCAAAGCGGCCACTGTTGTCAGCGCCACGGACACGCCAAGGCTTCTCTGCACGGTCGGAGCGGTGCGGGTATGCTCCTTCTCTCCCGATTCACCCAAGCTCAGAATGATGGCTTCTCCGCTGGTGTTCGACTCCTTTCCTCGAAAACACACTTGCAGCATGGTGAACGCGCCCACCGAAGCGATTAAGAACAACAGCAGGGCCAGGCTAATAGCTGCGCTGGGCGATTGGACCGCGGCCGAAACCAACATGAAGAAGGACATCAAGAAGATGTGTAGGTAGTTTCGTTCCTCCTTCACGTGAAACAGCTCGTACACCTGGATGTACATTATCAATAATGTTACCGGCGCCAGGAGGTCGAAAGGCGTGATGCGCAAAACCATGGCCGCGATGTACAACATGACAAATACAACACAGGCGACGGTAATATGTGTAGTTAGCTGCCGGTACCATGGATATCGGCGATCCAGAGATTCCCCGAGCGGCGCCAGCGGCAGCGCAAACAGCGGCAGCAGCAACAGCCGGTAGCCGTATTGGTTTGTGGCTGTCAAAGCAAGATAACCCGCCACCACCATTGCAGCCGTGAAGATCCGCAATGCCTTGTCGTAACGCTTATGCACGAAAGACCTCCCTCGGATGAATCATGTGACCGCCGGGCAGAGGGCATCCCTGGTTCCATTGTGTGGGATCCGGAGACACATACATGATTGCCGAAGAGTTTGCTGTTGACAGGGTCGAGGGCAGATACGGGCCGGCGCTTGGCGGATCGGGTTCGACACGCGCCAAAGCGTCCAAGATGCGCTGCGCGTGCAGCCTTCCTTGGCCGGCGGGCACGTGCGCGCTGGGCATAAACAGCGCTACCTGATAGTCTTGTTCGAGAAGATCTATGCTGAGTGATGCCGCCGCATCGACCGCTTCTTCAAAAAGTTCTTCGAAACCGGGATCCTCGGGAAGCGAACGCGTATCCAACACAATCGATACGCCATGCGCGATCTCCTTCTCCAACTCCTTGACAACCAAGCTGCCTAATCGCGCGCTGTTGCGCCATGAAATATACCGCGTGTCATCACCCGGCACATATTCCCGCAGACTGTGGAATTCCGCGTCGCTCTGGCGCGATGCCGTGGGTGTGGCTCCCATAGCCTCTTGCCGGTGAACCATTGGCGTCTTAACCGGACGCACCTGCGGATAGACCAAGACTTCACAGCCGTCATCGAGAGTCAACGAACTTTCGAGTAAGCCGAAAGGAAAGGTCGTGGTCAGTGTGAGCGGCGGCAACGCGATGAGGCCGCGCTTAGGAAAGCGCTCCCGAAAGTGCGCCAAAGCGGTGCTGCGCGCTGGGATTCCAACAAGGTAAGCGCCTGTGCTTTCCGCGGAGTTTCCGTCAACCACGCGCACTCCCACTGCTGGGAGCAATGATTTGTGATTCGTGACCCGGAGTGTTATCAATGCCTCATGATCCCGGTGCACGTTAGCAGGGGGTTCGCGTTCCGCTGTGAGTTTATAGAGAGAACGCCGGCACAGGAAGAACGATAGGAGTAGGAAGCTCATCAACCCGCCGAAGATGATGTAGGCGATGTTAGCGCCGGTATTCCAGGCGGCAAGTAGCAACAGGGCGGAGATGAGCGCAAATCCGTAGCCCAAACCCCGCATTGTCCGGCGTGGTTTCGGGTTATGCTCTGTCATAGGCTATACAGGAACGGTCGTGTTGTTCGTGACGTCCAATACGGCGGCGGTCCGTTCACGGATGGCCGCGCCCGGCGCGCCGCCCCGGCTCTTCACGATGATACGATGGGAAAGAACGGGCGCCGCCATGGCCTTGACGTCGTCCGGCGTTACATAGTCGCGACCTTCGGTAAGCGCGCGGGCTTGACAACCCTCATACAGGGCCACCGACGCGCGCGGACTCGCGCCAAGCTGGACTTGATCATGCTCGCGCGTGCCCTTGATTATGGCTAACATGTACTGCGCCACGCTTTCTTCCACGTTCACCGACTCTGTTTCACTTTGCAGGGTTAACACGTCTTCGGCGCTAAGCACGGGCTCAAGCCTGTGAAGCGCGCGCCGCGGATCGCGCCGCCGCATGATGTG
>PUMX01000378.1 GCA_003552485.1 Candidatus Hydrogenedentota bacterium | reverse complement strand
GTCAAGCCGCGCTTGCGCCGTTACGTAGCCGACGCGGGCCTTGTCAAGTTCTTCACCGGGGAGCGCGCCGGTCTCCACCAGTTGCGCGACGCGTTCGAGTTCATCTTCTTCATAGGCGGCGTTTTCTTCGGCTTCGCGGACGCTTTCGCGGGCTTTGTCCACTTCTTCCGGGCGCGCGCCCGCCTTCAGATCTTCCAGTTCCGCCCGCGCCACCGCCAACGCGGCTTCGGCGGAGCTAACCTCGGCGCGATACATTGCGCGGTTGATTTCCACGAGTCTTTCGCCGCTTTCGACCGTGTCCCCTTCGCGCCAAGGTAAATAGCCGATTGGGCCTTCCACGGTTGCGCTGATCTCAACGGAATGAGTAGGAACCACTTCAGCCGCCGCATCGAGGGAACGAACAATTCGATCTCTGTCGGCTGTTTCCACAGCGACGCGCGCGCCTCTATCACGATCGCGCTGTCCCCGTTCACCGTTTCCGTCACACCCCGTCATAATCACCAACAACAGCCCGGCTGCGGCGGTCGCGAGAATGGAAACGAGCCTGTACGTCCGTGCGGTCATGATCTCTTGTCTCCTGCATATAACTGGTGTTCCGCCTTGGCGGCGTGATAGTTCTCCAAAGCCTTTTGGTGGCTGGTTTCGCTTAGTGCACAGTTGCTTGCGCGCTTAACGCCTTGCCCCCGAAGCGTTCCCAAATCACCGTCGCACTGAATGCTTAATGCGCGTGATCTGGTGTAGGTGCGTCTCGTCATGGATCGCAAGCATGATGATAAGCGTTTCAAGGCTTGTGGCGCCCTGCTCGCTATCAACGCCCTCCCGGGCAAGTTGCTCCTTGGAAAGCGAACGGAACAACCGGAGGTTCGCGTTGCGCAGCACACGGAGTTGCTCGATGGCGTCCGTGGGCCGCATACTGTTGTAGTCTAATGTCCGCGCCCATGCCTCCAAGTCTGTGCTCTGTAGCTCGGGCTTGTTCTCAATGAGAATCATCCGTATCCGGTAGCCGTAGACCATCTCCGTGTCAGCAAGGTGCTGCAATACCTCCAATATGGACCACTTTCCCCGGCGCTGCGGTAAACGCAGGATGTTCTCGGATAGGCCGCCCACGAGTTGCTTCAGGTTTGGCAACAGCTCTTCTAGAATCTCGAGCGGTTGTCTGCCACCAAGCGTGTTCCTTGTGAGGGCTTGGTTTCCGTGCTCCAGCACACGACGGTGTTCCGATTCGAATGCTTGACTCTTAGCCATCGCTATTCTCCTTGGAGATACGCCCGCGCTAAGTCCAGCGCGGCTTCTGCGGCGCCAATCCCGATGTCTCGTGGGCCCTGCTCACGGTTTTCATCACACCCAGTTGAGAGTTGCAAATGCAGCCCAGCGGCGAGGAGGCAAACAGCTATTCTGTTTGGAAAAAGCGCGTTGCGAATAACTGCGATCATGAGCTTCGATCTCCTGTCGCGAGTTGGACCTCCGCTTTGGCGACATGGTAATCGGCCAGCGCCTGGTGGTGATTGGTTTGCGCCCTGAGCAAAGCTTCTTGCGCGTCTAGCACATCCACGATAGCGCCTTTTCCGAGTTCGTATTTCTGTTGTTCGATATCCAGGCTTTCCTCGGCCTCGGCGATGCTTTTCTCGGCGACGCGCACACGTTGCAGCGCCGAGTCCATATTGAGCATGGCGGTTTCCGCCTCGAGCCGTATGTCCAACTCGAGTTTGCGAAGACGTTGCCGGGCTGCGCGCAGCTTGGCGCGTTCGGCGGCAGTCGCCGCCCGAATGCGGCCTCCCTCGAATAGGGGCACTTCGACCGTAACGCCGACTCGCCCTTCGTCGCGGAAACTGTCGGCTTCGCCCCGCACGGAAGGCGTAAAACGGGCGGAGCCGAATCCGTCCGGTCCCCAAGTCGCGCTCAGATCGCCGCTGGGAAGGTCCATGGGAACCGTCCAAGTAGGTTCGCCCGCTGCATTCAGTCCCAGGGAAGGAACGCCTCCCGGGGAAGGATCGCCGGAGCCGGCAAAGCCCCAGCGGCCGCCATAAGAGGCTTCAAGAGATACCGTTGGCTCTCTTGCGCCACGGGCGACGTCGACCTGCTTGGCCTGTGCTTCCAGTTCCGCGATGGCCGCGGCGTAATCGGGCCGCTGCCGATACGCGCGCGCGACCACATCTTCGACGGCTTCTTTCTCTTCAAGTTCATCGAGCGTCAAATCTTCAGCAAGCTCGATGTCTCGCGCATAAGATTCCTCCAAACCCAGCAGATTCGCCAACAGGCGCCGTTGAATCTCATAACGGTTCCGTTCTTCGACGAGCTGTTGCTCCACCTCGGCAAGCTGCACTTCCGTGCGCAACGCATCCACCCTGGCGGCCTTCCGCGCCGCGATGAGTTGTTCGATGCGCGCCAGATGCTGCGAGAGCACCTCCCGTGAAAACGCCGTGGATTTAATGATTTCTTGCTGCGCAAGAATGCCGAAGTAAGCGCTTGTGACGTTGAAAGCAAGCTCCTCTTCCGAGCGCGCGAACGTATGGCCGGCAGCCTTGGCGAGCAGGGTAGCGGCGCGGAACTCGTTCACAATCCGGCCGCCCGCGTACAACGGAATGCTTATAAGCACGTCGGCCGAGGCGATATCGTTGGTGTAGTAGACCGGTTCGCCCGGCGCCGTTGGCGGCCCTAGCCGCTGACCGTGTTGATGGTGGAAATAACTGCCGGAGAGCCGGAGATGCGGCCACCGCGCCGCGCCCTTTTCCCACGCCTCGGCTTCAGCGGTATCAAACTCCGCGCCAGCCGTCAGAAGCCCGGGATTGTTCTCCAGTGCGAACGCGATGCATTCATCCAGCGTAAGCTTTTCTGTTGTTTCACTGATGCGCGGAGCTTCTTGGTTCGGCTGGGCCGAGGGCGCTTCGAGCGGCTGGGCGTCAGCATGCCGGGTTGGCGGCGCATCCGCGTAGGGGTCCGTGGGGGCAAGCGTGGCGCAACCGCCCAGCACGATGGCGCTGGCGGCCAAAAGAACGCCGGCCAGCATATACAAGGACGTTAGACGTGGAGGCATCTCATACTCCTAAGGCGATAGCGGGCTCAAGCGTTCCATCGCCAAGCTACTGTTCGGCATTGTCCGCGCCCGGCTCGCCCAGTCTTATGACGCGGCCGGGACGTGGATAGGTCCGCTCTAGCATCATGTCGAACAATTCTTGTTCCTGTCCGGACGTAAGAATCTCTTTTTTTGTCAGCAAATGCCCGGTTACAAGTTCCTGCATCTGCTTCTGGCGGGCCCGAATTTCTTCGTGTTTGGCGTTGATCGCGTCGAGTTCCGGATTCTCGGCGGCGATTAGTTCAATAAGCTCCGACCTTAGAACGCTAAGATCTTCACGGATAGTTTGCGCACGCTCATGATATGTACGCACTTCGGGCTCGAGTTGGCGCCACTGCTCCGGAGTAACGCCCAGTTCGCAGTGCAGGGGACTCCAGATGGTGTGGCCTTCCTCGTCACGGTCGGCGGCCCTCGGAGCCTCAAACACAAGGACGGCCCACACGCCAACAAACGCGACGTTCAAAGCTAGCGAGAAAAGGGCCAGCAAGGGTAGCATTTGGTTCCGCATGGTCCGTGTCCTCAGTCGCCGTTTACGAAAACATGGGTGAAGTAGGCGTTGGGTAGCGACTCTT
>PUMX01000431.1 GCA_003552485.1 Candidatus Hydrogenedentota bacterium | reverse complement strand
TGTTGCGGCCAAGCGTGACCAGACTTGACGCTGTTTGCGAAATCAGCCGACAGCGGTCTGTAAGCTTTTGCCCGCTAGATCGCGCAGCGGGTGGTATTGAATATATTGCCGCTCAGTCTTTCATTGCTTATCAAGCTTGTTAGCCAGCGACGTCTTCAGCCCGCACCTCCGCGCCACGAGGCAACGTTTCTGTCTGGTGGGAGATCGGCCACTCACGATGGAGGCGAGATCCCGTCCATTTGCCATAAAGGACACGTTACAAGGGTGTAAGGTTTCGCAGTAACGGAAGCTTACAGCGCAGGGTCAGGAGTTCTCTATGCTCCAGCAGCGAATGAGAAAAATTACGAAAATCGACAGGAAGTCCCTTGGGAATTGGCGTGAATACGGCCATTCCCGTTATACCTTCTATGCGTAACGGGGTGTTGACAGACCCTCCGCTTTATGCTACCATCGACCTCGTAGCACTCACGAAAAGGGAGTGCTAACACGCCATTTGTTCACAATCCGCCAGCATTGCGGACTGATTTCCGCCAATCGCGCGAGGTTGGATTACATCAAACGGAAACACGTACAAGCTGAAGAACGTCGTAAAGGGGAGATCAACCAATGGCCAAACAACTGGCATATGAACACGAAGCACGTCAAGCCCTGCTGAAAGGCGTCGAGACGCTTTCCGATGCGGTGAAAGTAACGATGGGTCCGAAAGGGCGCAACGTGCTGCTCGAGAAGTCGTTTGGCGCGCCGAATGTCACCAAGGATGGCGTGACCGTGGCAAAGGAAGTCGAGCTAAAAGAACCTTATGAGAATATGGGCGCGCGGATGGTGCGCGAAGCCGCGAGTAAGACGCAGGACACCGCCGGCGACGGCACAACGACCGCAACCCTACTCGCCCAGCACTTGATCCAACACGGATTCCGTAATGTGACGGCTGGCGCGAATCCAGCTTACCTGAGACGGGGAATGGAACGGGCGTTGGACATTGTGGTGGACGGCATCCAGAACGTCAGTAAGAAGATCAAGAACAAAGAAGAGATCGCTCAGGTGGCAAGCATCTCGGCTAATGGCGATGAGGAGATTGGCAATCTCATCGCGGACGCGATCGAGAGCGTGGGCGACGATGGCGTGGTCACCATTGAGGAAGGCAAGGGCCTCGAAAGCGAACTGGAAGTTGTCCAGGGCATGCGCTTCGACCGCGGATTCTTGTCTCCGTATTTCGTTACGGACAAAGAATCCATGTCGGTCGTTCTCGAGGATTGCTATATCCTCACCTACGAAAAGAAGATCTCCAACATTCAGGAGCTGCTGCCTCTGTTGCAAGCGGTCTCACAGAGCGGCAAACCCCTTGTTATCATCGCGGAAGATATCGAAGGCGAGGCCTTGGCTACATTGGTGGTTAATCGCATTCGCGGCATCCTTAATGTGGCGGCTGTCAAGGCGCCTGCCTTTGGCGACCGGCGCAAGGAGATCCTGCGCGACATTTCGATACTGACGGGTGGAACCTTTATCACCGAAGAACTCGGTAAGAAGCTTGACCAGGTCGAGCTGGCTGAACTCGGCCGCGCGAAGCGGGTCGAAATCACCAAGGATTACACAACGATCGTTGAGGGCGCAGGCACGAAGAAAGACGTCAACGCGCGTTGTGAGCAGATTCGGCGCGCGATAGAGGCCACTACCTCCGATTACGACCGCGAGAAATATCAGGAACGCTTGGCCAAACTAGCTGGCGGCGTAGCCGTAATCCGGATGGGGGCCTCGACCGAGGTCGAGTTGAAGAATAAGAAGGGACGCACCGACGACGCGCTAAACGCCACGCGCGCCGCTATCGAGGAAGGTATTGTGCCCGGCGGCGGCGTCGCCTATCTCAATCTGCAGAAGAAACTGGACAATACTGACGCGGAAGGCGATGAGGCGTTGGGCGTCAAACTGGTTCAGGAAGCCCTGACAGCGCCGTTGCGTCAAATCGCGGAGAATGCCGGCATGGACGGCTCCGTAGTGATCCGCGATGTGCGCAGCGCGAAACAGGGCCATGGGCTCAATGCTGTCACCGGCCAGATTGAAGACTTGGTCAAAGCGGGCATCATCGACCCTGCGAAGGTGCTCCGCAGCGCTATCCAGAACGCCGTAAGCGTGGCCAGCATGTTCCTCATCACGGAATGCTTAGTCACTGACCTCCCGGAGAAGAAGAATGAATCCGAGGGAGCGCCCGGCGGTGGTATGGGCGGCATGGGCGGCATGGGCGGCATGCCCGGGATGATGTAGTCCCCGCCACCCTTATGTGCAAACAAATAACGCGCCGCGCCGTTTCCGACCCTGGAAGCGGCGCGGCGCGGTTGTTACGCGAAGACTGCGCTTGGGGATGGGCTGGCGCAATCGACCCGTCGGCAATAGTGGCTTTGCCCTTTTCCGGAATGGGGCCAGAGGTATTCAAGCCGAGGCGCCAAGACTCACTGGGAACGCGGCGCGCGGAGCGCCGCACGGAATAGTCGGCGATAAATGCGCCACGAGTCACTGATCTTGCGGAAATGAGAGGAGGGATTGCCTCGTTCATACAGTGTCTGAATGGGGGTTGATGTTACGGTAAATCCGTTACGCACAGCCGCAACAAGGATTTCCATTTCCGTATCATAGCGCCCACCGGCGACATTGTTCACGATATGATGCAGCAGCCGGCGCGAATGCAGCCGATAGCCGGATTGGGTGTCGGGGATGCGCCGACCAAGCAACAGACCGGTAAGTACAACAGTCACGGTGTTGCCAAACCGGCTCGCCCATGGCACATAACCGCCATAAAACTGGCGTGCGCCGATGAGCAGGTCGGCCCCTTGCTGTCGGAACGCCTCATACAGCCGCGGCAGTTCGGCGGGATCATGCTGACCGTCGGCATCGACAACGGCAACGCACTCGACGGCCGGCATGCTCAATGCCGCGCGAAACCCTTCAAGAAGCGCGTAGCCTTTGCCGCGGTTTTCCGGAAATCGCCGGAGAACAATGGGCAAATCGTCGAGCTTACGCGTGAATCCATCCGTGCTGCCGTCGTCTACTATTATGACGGAGGCTGTGCGGCCGATGAGGCCCTCTGTGACGCGCCGGAGCGCGGGCCCCGCATTGTAGCAGGGAACCACCGCCGCAAGGGCGGGTGAGACGTAGTCTGCCCCAGTATTCGGCGGTTCAGCCCATTGTGGCATGGATTGTTGCCGCTTCTTGACGGAATGCTGCCGCACGTCCGTGTGTTGGAACACAATGGAAACGGGCGCGGTTTAAGCGTTCAGAACGGGCCCGAAAGCAAGCCATGAAGGCGGCGCAGTGACGCTCCAGCGAGCCGTGATATAATTGCAACAACGTAGGCAACAACCTTTTGAAGTAAGATGAGGGATACCCATGAAAGTTGAGATCCATACCCATACCGAGCGTTTCTCGCCCTGTTCCAAGATTCCTCCAACCGAATTGGTGCTGATGGCCGAAGCGGCTGGCTACGAAGCGCTGTTCATCACGGACCACAACAAAGTTTGGCCGTCGCGTGACTTGGCGGGCCTCCAGGAGATGTGCGAACACATGCGCGTGTTCCCAGCGATCGAGATTTCGCTGCCTGACGGTCATGACATGCTCGTTCTCGGGGCTTCGGATCCGGCGTATGAAAAGCTGCGCCGCCC
>PUMX01000459.1 GCA_003552485.1 Candidatus Hydrogenedentota bacterium | reverse complement strand
TGGTGCTCGATGCGCGCGTACCCATCTTCTGCGTGCCGATCCGGGTCGGGGCTGGATTGTGTGCGCCGCGGCTCACTCCCATCGCCCATGTCCCATATCTCCTCGCCTTCGCCGCTATCAAAGCGAAATGCGCGCACCTCGAACTTCACGGTGTCGCCGGGCTGGATGCCAAACGTCGGCTCATAAACCGAATGCAATGAGGGCGTGTACCGGTCGCCCGGATCGGGATCGATGACCTGCACAAAAGCGAAGTCGTAATCAACCCGTCCCTTTGAATCCGTAACCTTGAGTATCTCGTGATACTTGCCGGGTTCTTCGTACACGCGCTCGACTACCGCCCCGTCGGCAGTTTCGCCGTCCGTAAAGCGCCACTCGTAGGATACGATCTCCGCATCCGCGCTCCATGAATGCGACCCATCCAGCACGGCGGCGTCGCCGGGCCGAAGGAGAATACGCTGCTGCGCCTTCGCAATGATTTCGGGCTCGTACTCGCGCATGTAGGCCTCGCGGAGCAGTGCGTATTGAGCGAAAGTCCCCCACTTGCCGCTGGGCTGCCGTGACTTTATCTCGAAATGCAGATGACTCCATCCGCCGCTGGCGCCTTCTTTGCCAACGAGACCGAGCCGATCACCGATGGAAACGACGTCGCCCAGTTGAATCGATTCGTCAATCGTGTGGAAATGGCTGTAGCGATAAAACCAGCCGCGCCCGTCAAGGAGATACACAACATCGTAGCGGGATCGCACAGGCGTATCGTTTTCAAATTCCGGCAGCGTTTCATCCCGCACGGACACAACAAGCGCGTCGGTGGCGGACACCACCTCGGTAACCCCCTCCATCCCGCCAAAATCCACGCCAGAATGGTAGTAGACGGTTTCAGAAATCTCCGCGCCGCCGTCGACGGGTTCATTATCAAAATAGGTACTTGAGGCAAAAAGCTTCTGACGTATGGGGTAACCAAAGGTGTCCGGCTGAGTCAATGGTCCATCACCCGGCCAGAACCGCAGGCGCACGTCTTTCTCGATGCCCCAACGGTCGGTATTGCTGCGCTCCATGTAGCCCAAGGTCACTGGGCAGTCGACGCGCACGCCGGCAACGCGCACAGGCAGGTTGTAAAGCCCGGCGGTAAGCGTGACGGGCTCGCCGTCCACTTCTATATCGACATCCGCGCGTCGAAGACTGCCGCGTATCGGATCGCGCTCTTCCTCGACGCCCGAAACGGTCACCTCCACTTCCGAACCATCTGAAAGGGTGACCGGGATGGTTTCGCCGATGTTCACGTCCACCGTCACGGCCCTGGGCTCGATTCGCGGAAGGGGTAAATCCTCCATGTACGCAGGAGTGGTTTCTTCCGCCAACACGGCAGGAGCCCATAAGATCGCCAACCCCACCGCGGCGGCGAACGTAATCGAAACACGCGCATGCATGATAGATACCCCCTCTCTGGTATGGGCGCCGCCTCATGTTAAGTGGACGACAAGCGCCACCTTAGAATACGACAGGCGCACGCGATTCTATGAATCCGTGCTTGTCGCAAGGGATTATACCGAGGTCGGGATCGCATGTCACAACGGGACTTACGTCAAACTGGCGTGTAACGCTTCGAAAGCGAAAAACGGGACTCTACGGCTCTCCGGTGGACTCCAGGATCAATGTTCTACCCCTCTCCCGCTTTGTCCGCGAATATTTTGCGATAGACCTTCTCGTAGCCCGACACCATGCTATCGATCGAGAATTCCTTTTCCACGCGGCGGCGGCAGGCCTTCGGATCGATTTCGGCAAGCCTGTCAAGCGCGGCGACGGCCTCGTCAACATCCTTGACCACGAAACCCGTTTCGCCATGCGCGATGACTTCCCGCGGCGAACCGAGGTCCATAGCGATGACGGGCACGCCGGCACAGTTGGATTCAACCAACACGAGCCCAAAGCGCTCCGGGATGGTATTCAGGTGGAGCACCGCGGCTGCACGGCTGAACAACTCATTCTTGCCGGGAACATCCACGGCGCCGACGAACTGAATCTGATCACCGTCCACATGCGGTTCGATTGCTTCGTCGAAGTATTGTTGATCTTGAATGATGCCCGCGATAATCAGGCGCCGTCCGCATTTCTTCGCGACTTCAATTGCGAGATGGAAGCCCTTCTCCGGGTGAATGCGGCCGTAGGCGACTAATTCCTCGCCTTGCTGCCGCCTCAAGGGATAGAGGTCCGTATCAATCCCGTTGTACACCGTGGCCAGGTAGTTGAGCCCGTCGGCGCGGTCGGAGTCGCTGATGGATACGTAGTAGTTGTCCCGGTATTTGTAATATACCGGCATAATTTTTGGGGAAGAAAACCCGTGAATCGTCGTTAGCACGGGCGTAGACACCAAGCGCGTGTAGGTCAGAGCCATGAAGTCGTAATGGCTGTGAAGTAAGTCGAATTCGTCGGCGTGTTCGAAAGCCTCAGAGATGTGCATGTACTCCGATACCTTCCGGTCCACCTCCGGGTCTTCTTCGTAGCCCCGTTCGATCACTGCATGAAGCTTCGCGTTCGTCACAGAATCCTTGGTCGCGAATAGTGTGACGTCCCAGCCACGGGCGACAAGCCCTTCTGTAATGTTGCTGGCGACGGTCTCCCACGCCCCATAGCGGTGTGGCGGCGTGCGCCACGCAACGGGCGAAAGCATGCCGATGCGTCTATTGTTCGCAGTACTGGTCATCGCTGTTCCTCTCTAGGCGGACGAGGCATGGTTGGCATTAAACCCCTTCGTGAAAAGATTACGCCGGCCCATATTACCCACAAGACGGCCGCAGAGTGAAATGGAGTTTCCGGCGCCCCGCCATTGCTCTCGACTAGCCTCGGGAACGCCCGTTTCCGATGGAGGCCACATTGCTCCAGTAGTCGCGGAACCAAAAACGAATATCGTCGATGAAGGTGTAGAACAACGGCACGATGAAGAGGGTCAGCACCGTGCCTGTGGTCAGTCCACCGATAAGCGCCCAGCCAAGACTGTTAAACGCGATGTGCCCTCCGCCCACGCCTCCTCCGCTGCCGATGGCCAAGGGCACGCATCCAAGGATGGTGGTGAGCGCAGTCATGAACACCGGCCGAAAGCGGTCCCGTCCGGCGCTCATAATCGCGTCGAAGCGAGTGAATCCTCGTTTGCGCAGGCGATTGATGTAATCGACGATAACAATACCGTTGTTGACCACAATCCCCGCCATGAGGATCACGCCGATAAAGGCGATAATGTCCCACGACGTATCACTGAGATACAATGCCCAGTAAACGCCGATAAAGGCCAAGGGCACCGAGGTTAGGATGGAAAGCGGCAGCACATAGGACTCGAACAGCGCGCCCATCACCAGATAGATCAGAATGATCGCCAGGAGCAACGTCGTTACGAAACTGCTGATGTTGTCCTGAATCTCACGGAACTCGTCGCCGAACTCGACGTTGTATCCTCGTGGCAGTTGAAACGCGTCTACGAGCTGGCGGACCTCGCGCTGAATCGCCAGCATATTCTCGCCGCTGATCTGGCCGGTGATCGACACCACGTTCTTGCCATTGATGCGGCGTATCGCTTGAGGACTTTGCTCGCGCTTATACTCGACCAGCCGGTTAATGGGTACCAGTTCACCCATAGGGCTCATTACGCCAACGCGATCAAGAT
>PUMX01000257.1 GCA_003552485.1 Candidatus Hydrogenedentota bacterium | reverse complement strand
CGACCTCGCGCTCGAGTTGCAGATCGTGCGCGCGGTAGACGCTGCCCATCGCCCCTTCGCCGATAAGCCCGGTGACTTTGTACCGGTCCGCGATGGTCTTGCCCGTTAATTCAAACTGCTGCATATGCGCCTATCCCTTGCCATGGCGTCGCCACCATAAACCCCTTTATCATTAAAGGCGATCTCGGTCTCGAAACAACAGAAGACTGGATAACGCTCAACCATTAAGACACCAATTCATCTTTACGGTTCGAAAATCATCTCGTATGGCTTTGTACTATAACCGGTCATAACGTTTTAGACTGAAGCTCGTCGCCAGAAAACAGCCCAACGCCAGAGCGAACAACGCCATGGCGTTTATCGCGTAGACTTGGAAGCCGAACTGGAATCCCATTCCGCCGCCGTTGGCCTCGCCGGTTATGTAGGTCTCGGCCCATGATGGCTCCTGATACAAAGCTGTCAGCATAAGCTCGAAACCCCACCTCGCCGGGAACAAGGAGGCGATGGCTTTGGTGGCGGCATGCATGCCGCCATAGAAGCCGGGCCCCATGGCTCCGGAAAACAGCAACTGAGGCAGCACCACGACGACAGCGAGAATAACCGAGTTTTGGCCGGCCGTCGGATCCAGACTGGATATCAACAAGCCAATGCAGACGGAAACCCAGGAGACGCCCGTTAGAATGAGCACCAGCATCACTGGGTTTACGTGGTTCAGGTCCAGCAGCGAAACCGCGATGGCGACATATAGAAAACACTGCACCAGCGTGAGCATGAACAAAGCCGGCAGTTTGCTCGCTAGGTACACGGGAATAGATAGATTAACCGCGCGTTCGCGCATGTACACCGGCCGCTCGCCGCTTATCTCGAGGCAGGCGCTTAGCGTGCCCAGAAACACAGCCGTCATCACCATCATGAGGGGAAGGCTCAACGGTATCGGAAGGTTCGCAATCCCCTCAAACATCATCTCTTCGAATTCTTCCCCCGTCATCAGGCCCGTTCGATCAAGCATTTGAAGGCCTCGCGCGTTCTCCGCGACGTACGCTTCTCGTTCCGCTTCGATGGCGTCCGGCTCTTCCACACTGATGGTGCCCGTCAACAGCGCGAGAAGAATAGGGATAAGCAGCGGAACCGCCAACCGGCCTGGGAAGGAAAGCTTCAGATCCAGGGCGCGCCGGACGAGAATGCCGAATTGGCGCATGTTGAACGTTTCAGACACGGTCCGCCACGTCTTGGCGATAAGACCCTGACCACGTGTTTCCAGTTCGGGCGGCGCATCGGTAACGCCTTGCAGGCGGCTTTGCACATGTTGCTCGAAGAGCGGAGAATAGCGGTATTTCTTTTCGTAGAAGGCGGCGCGCTCCTCCCGCTCTTCCGTGGTCGCCGTTTCCGGTTCGAGGAGATCGAATACTTCGATGGGCCGCTCGACGGTGCGTCCCGTCTCGCTGAAAAACGGACAGACCTCAGCCACGGGTCCGTAATACACAAGCCGGCCGCGGGAGAGCAGCACGACCTTGTCGAGCAGGTCGAGGTTGTAGAGTATGTGTGTGGTCAAGACGACCGTCTGGCCTTGCTCCGCCATTCGGCCAAAATGGTTCATGAGCTTTTCTTCGGTGCTCGGGTCGAGCCCGGAGGTCGGCTCATCTAGAAATATCACGCTGGGACGGGTAAGCAACTCGCACCCAATGGATACACGCTTGCGCTGGCCGCCGCTCAACTGAGTCACGAAATTGCCGCGAACATGATTGAGGCCAAGGGTTTCTATGACGGTCGTCACCTGTTCATTAAGGCCTTCCCGGGAATAATCGCTCGGCAGCCGTAATTGGGCGGTATAGAGAAGAGAGCGCTCGACCGTAAGTTCCTTGTGAATGATGTCGTCCTGCGGCACATATCCGATGGTGTTGCGGAACATGTCGTAGGCATCGTAAAGAGGCATGCCATTGAGCAGCACCTGGCCGGATTGCGCCGGCACAAAGCCGTTCAGCGCGTTGAGCAGCGTTGATTTTCCCGCGCCGCTCGGACCCAGCACGCCGACATAGTCGCCAGGCTCAATGACGAGATCGATGCTTTGCAGCAAACGCTTCTGTTTGTGCAGCCGCAAGAGGTCCACCGCCTCGAGCCGGAGCTGGTTGCGTTTTTCGCGGGCCACAACCCGCAACGCGTCGGCTTTGACTTCGAAAAACAACTCGGTGGACCCGATACGAACGACATCTTCAGGACCAACGGCCGCGCTGCTTATCTGTACGCCATTGACAAAGACCCCGTTCGCGCTGCCTGCATCGGACACGTAGAGGGTGTCGCCCTGGATCTGCAATCGCGCATGCCGGGCCGACACCGTGGGATCGTTCATCAGGGGCAAGTCGTTCTCCCCAATGCGCCCAACGCGGTAAGACGCCTGGCGCGGCAGGAGAAACGTACGCTCCGCCGGACGCGGCGTTTGTGTGAAAATGAAGCTGGGAGGCGAGGGACGTCCGCAAGCGATTTCGTCGCCTTCGTTGAGGACATGACGCGAAACCCGCTGCCCATTGACGTAGGTGCCGTTCGTCGAGCCATTATCCCGCAGCACCACGCCGCCGTTATGCGGTTCGAGCACACAGTGTTCGCGCGACACAAAATCGCTGGACAAGATGATCTGGCACGTTTCGGCGTTCCGTCCGATCAACGCGCCTTCAGTAAACACCGTGTATTGCGGCTGCAAAAGCAGCGGATCAACGGCAGCGAGATAGCCCACGGCCCGTCGAGACATACGGACGCCCCCTTCCTCTCAGCGCTTCTCCCAGCATTACCCCTCGATAAAGAAGAGTGTTTACCGCCGGTCGTCCGTAGCCCGCGTCGCCGTATCCGCGGGGGGCGCATTCGTGGTCGAGCGCTTGTTTAGATTGGTGGTCGGCGCGGGACCCGCCGCCTGCGGCGCGGGGGCCGAACTCCGCTTAACCCAGGCAACCACAATGAGCAACAGCAGCAAGATGACGCCGCCCGCCACAAGGAGCATGCCGTTTCCATCAACAAAGCCCATCATGGCCGCGACAAAATCTTGCTCCTCGTCCTCCTCGGGTTCAGCAACAGGGCGGACCTCTTGCTCCTCGGCTTCACCGCGCTGAGCCACCTCTCCAGTCGGATCTTCAACCGGTTCCCAGCCGCGTTCGATCTCCTCCAGCCGTTCGGCTCGGTCCATTCCTTCGCCAAAAGCAGCCACTTCCTTGTCAGGAAACTGCTCCAACAACTCTTCGTAAAACTCGCTGCCGTCGTCGCTAAATCTGAGCGGAGAATCCATGGCTTCAAACGTCGCGGAGGAGAAAAGGAAATTCCCCGTACCGGCGGGATATTCGACCCCGACCCGGAAGCTGTGCTCGGCGCCATCCACCGGCACGTAGCTGCGGAACATAACGACGTAGTCCGAACGGTTGATGCGGTGGATATGCTGTAGCGTACGCGACAGATACTCGGTGTCCTCCAGGTCCCAATACCGGCCAAAGGTAGCGCGGCTCAGCGCCTCAATGTTCCGAAGATGTTCCCGGCCAATCTGGGTAAATGCGATGCTGTGGATGGGAATCGGTATGTCCATCTGCCCTATCCGGTTGATCAACTCTGACCGTGAAATAGAACTTCCTTCGTCTTTCCCGTCGGAAAGGATCACGATCGTCGACAGCACGGGATAGTCTCGCTCGG
>PUMX01000158.1 GCA_003552485.1 Candidatus Hydrogenedentota bacterium | reverse complement strand
CGAAAAGGCGAGGATACTGAGCTGGACGACGGCGGTTTCGAGCGGAGCGTGCCTGTATTAGAGGAATACGATCAAACGCAATGGTGGAACACGGACATGCTGCCCGAGCCGCTGCGCCATCAGACCGGCCACGGCGGCAGCCACACGTTCCTGACGCACGAGTTCATCGACTCGCTGATCCATGATCGCAGGCCGGCCATCGACGTCGTCGAAGGCCTGGCCTACACCGTGCCAGGCGTTATTGCGCACAAGTCCAGCCTGCGCGGCGGCGAACACCTCAGCGTGCCACAGTATGAGTGGTGAATATACTTTCAGCGCAATGCCAGCGCCTGCCCCGAGGTAACGCCTATTGTAACGGCGACGCGAAGATATAGCTGAGGAAGGTATAGGTAAGCTTCGCGGCGAGGTATGGCGACGGCCGCGAGCCGTCGGGACACAGCTCGACGACGTCAAAACCGACAACGCGGCGTTTACGGGCCACGGCCTTTAGCACGCCCATGACGTCGTACCAGCCCAGTCCGCCCGGTTCCGGCGTGCCGGTGGCGGGAAGCTCCGAGGGATCAAACACGTCGAGGTCGATGGTGACATATACGGCGTCGGTCAATTCATCCACGACCTCATCGACCCAGGTGGCGAGGCGGCGCACTTCGGACGCGTAGATAACGGTATCCTCGCGAACGCTGGGCAATTCTGAGGCGTCCATGCTGCGAATGCCCACAGAGACTACATTTTCGACGCTCTGTTTGATGCGATGGACGGTGCAAGCGTGGCTGTAGGGGTTGTCCTCGTAGGATTCGCGCCGGTCGCCGTGTGCGTCCAGATGCAGCACGCTGAGATCGCGATAGGCCGATGCGCAGGCGCGCACCGGGCCTTCGGTAATGCTGTGCTCACCGCCGAGAATGACGGGAAACTTGCCGTCCGCGAGCAGCGCTTTCACGGCGGCTTCGCCTTGTTCGATCATCGCTTCCGAGGTGTCCGCTTCGACCGGGCCGGCGACGTGAATGCCGTTCTTGTAGACCTCGGAGCCCGTCTCCATGTCGTAGAGCTCGAGGTATTTCGACGCTTCAAGGAGGGCGTCGGGGCCTTTGTCCGCGCCCTTGCCCCACGTGGTGGTCTTGTCGAAGGGTATGGGAATCATCCCAATGGCGGCGTCGGCGTAGGCCGCGTATTCGGGTTCAAGATCACCGAAGGTGCGTGTGTTGCGCCCTGCCATGTCGTCTCCTCTTAGGCGTGCGTTGTGGGCGCCGCCAGCGTGGTGACGCCGATTCGTTCAGCGTACAAATGTGCTCTGCCGCGTTCTGATTCCGGAAGGGACAACGATGCCGGCTATTCCAGAACAAACACGGCGGCGGCCAGCACCGTGGTCCACAGGCCGTGTTTATTGCCCTCGGCGGACTGGGTAACGTTGCGCGTCTTGAAGATGTGTCCGCTCGCTTTATAGATTTGCTTGCGTTCGTCCCAGGCTTGATCCGGGTCGAATTCAATGCCCAGCGTCGTGGCGAGCATGGTGGCGGCCAGATCTTCGGCGTATTCGCCGGCCACTTCGCCACGTTCGCCGTAAGCGTGATGCTCGGAAATGTAGCCATAGCGGTCTTTGCGGTTCGGCAATGCGAGGCCGACCGCGGCCGAAATGAGCCGGTTCGGCTCGTTGGTCTCGCTGCGGGACATGACGCAGTAAACGATCTGGCCCGGCTTCAGGTGCTTCAATCCTTCCCGGATCGATACGATTTTGCAATTCGGGGGGAAAATACTCGATACATAGACGAGATTGTATTTCTCAATGTCGGCGTTGCGTAGCGCCAACTCGAACGCCGCCAATTTGTCCTTGTGTACGCCAACCCCTTTGACAAAGAAGGCCTTCTTGGGAATCATGTGACTGCTGCTAGGACTCAAGGTGTATCCACTCCATGGTGCGCGCCGGACCCGCGTCCGGGCTTGTAACGGTCAAATACTGCCAACGCGTTCTAAACCCTTGCGGCCGAATTCAGTATTGGTATCGCATGATGGTGATGTGCCGACGATGCTTCAGTCCGGCGGGAAGGCATCCGCCAGTGGACAGCGTCCGCAGTGAGTAGATACTGGTTCTTCGTTTCCGGTGCATCATTGAGCGTATCAGAATTGTTTCTAATGCAGCGCGCCAGTCATGCGGCATATTCGGAATTCGATCTGTCCCGCCTTGATTGGCGTTGGAAGAATGGGCGTCCCCCGCCCAAGCATTAGCTAGGTCGCCATTGTGGATAAGCTTCATGGTAAGTGAACTATTTTAACCCGCCATTCCAGCGCTGATCAAGGCGCGAACCGATCTCAACCGTTGGACACGAACAGACGGAGCTGTTGCTGACTCTTTCATTCGACGGGTGAGTGCGCCGGGGCGATGCGGCGCGCTCTGTGACTTCAACTATTCACGGGCTTATGTGGCGCCGCGGGTTCTCCGGTAATAAGCGACCGCTGCAAGCGCGACGGCGACGCCCGCGAAAAGCCAGGGAGCTGTGCGAGGGCCTGCCTGCCACGGCCGCGCGCCGGGCTTGGGAATTCGGAACCGGCCGCCGGCGCGTTCTTGTATGGTGTGCGCGGGCATGACTCCTTCTGCGATCGGGGCGGCGTCAAGCGGCGGTAAAGATCGCGCATCATATGGGCGGCCGCTGCGAAACGCGGTGTCCACGAGCGTGAACCGTCCCCAAGGGTCGTACTGTCCCGTGATGCCGGTGTTGGCGGCGTGAAGCAAAGGCAACCGCGTTTCGATGGCCCGCAGCCGGGCGATGGCGAGCTCTTGCTCGATTGCTGCGCTCCCTCCAAACCACGCCAGATTCGTAATTACCATAAGGCTGTCGGCGCCGTCCCGGTAAAGCTGCTCGGCAATAGGGGCAAATAACACTTCGAAGCAAATCATGGGTCCGAATCGGTGTCCATTGCTTTCAAGCGTCTTGTGCTCATAACCGGGCAGGATTCGGCCTATGGCGGGCACCAGTTGGTCCACAAAGGGCAGGTAATCGGCGAACGGCACGTACTCGCCGAACGGTGTGAGGTGCACCTTCGTATAGTGATCCGCGGGTTCGCCGTCACGATTGAACAGTAAGCCGGCGTTAATCCACCCGCGCCGGACATCGTGCCAGCCATGCGCGCCAGTGAACAGCGCCGCGCCGGTATCCTGCGCGAGCTCGCGGATTTGCATAGCCACTTGGGAATCGACATCTACCTCGTCAGCGGGCGCGCGCTCTTCGTCCGGCGCCAATTCAAAGGGGACCATGATAAGCGCTTCCGGCCACACAAATAGGTCCACCGGCCCGCGCTCTGTCAACGCGCGGCTTGCGTCGGCTGTCAGGGTCACCATGGCATGCGCAAAGGCGGGGTCCCACTTCATTTCCTGAGAGAAATTGGGTTGGATTATGCCCGCGACGGGCGAATCATCGTTATACTCAGGCGCTTCGAGCATGGCGGAGCCGCCCGCATGCGCGGCGATTGCGATGACTATTGCAAGCACAACCGGCGCCCAGCGCCGGCGTTGCATGGTCAACGCGGCGGCGAGCAGCCCATTGCTGGCGACAAGCATGGCCGAAACGAGGCCGGTTCCGCCCACGGCCGCCCACTGCAGTAGACTCAGATGCGGGCCTTGGCTGTACGCCAGCGCGCCCCAGCCAAATCCCGTGAACAAGCGGGCCTGCAGAAACTCCATGAGGAACCAGAGCGAGGGCAGCAACAGCAGCGCGCCGGCCCACGCGGGCAGATGCGGCGCGACAGCGCGCCACACGGCCCCGAGCACGCCCCAGTAGGCCGCCATCACCAGGCTCAAGAGCACATAACCCACGAAGGCCCAGCCACCGGCCCAGAAGACGTTGGCCATGAGCCAATGGAGGAGAACGAGATAGAAGACAAACCCGGCCCAGAAGAAGTGCAGGGCGCCTTGGACGGGCGACAATTCCCGGCAGCGCCACAGCAGGGGCAGCAGAGCGGCCCACGCGAGGAAGAACAGATTGAAGCGTGGAAAACAAAGGGCCACGGCGAGGCCGCTCGCCGTGGCTGGGATAAGACTATACATCAAGCGTTTCATATGGACCCGCACACTACACGAGCCGCTTCGCCGGTTCAACAGTGTTACATGTCCTGGTCGAGAATGCGGATCTCCTGATCGATGCGGTCCATGTGGCGCCAGCGCTCTTCGCGCCAGAAGTTGAGCGCGCTGATGGCTTCAGGTTGTAGCTCGCGCAAGTTAACGATGGTGGGGGACACGAAAATCAACAAATGGGTGTTTTCGGATTCGGCCATACGGCTGCGGAACGGAATGCCCAGCAGCGGAATGTTGCCCACAATCGGCACGCGCCGCTCTGTATTACGCACTACCCGATTGGACAATCCCCCAATCACGAGCGTCTGACCGTTTGGCACGATGACCTGGCCGGTTTGGGAACGCTTCGAGAACACCGGCAGGTCAATGCCGCGGATGTTGTCGATGCGCACCACATCGCTTACGTCCAATTCCTCAATATTGATCTGCACCATGTCTTCGGAAAGAATGACTGGTTGCAAGTTGAGGTTGATGCCAATGTTTTGCCACTGCACGTTAAGGCGCGGACGGGCGCCGTCGTACTCGACCGACTGGAACGGCACCTCGCCGCCCGCGTGAATCATCGCATTCCGCTCGTTCATCACGAGCAACTCGGGCTTCGAGATCAGGTCCACGTCGACGCGGCGCTCCAGCGAGCGGAATACGCCGTCAATCGTGCCGCGCCCCGAGTCGATGATACTGAACGTCATGCCGGCGCCACGCTGGGTTTGTACGCCGTCGGCCAGGGAGCCCTCGAGATCCGGCCGCAACGGTGTGCGATTGCCTGGGGCTGGAAGCGTTACCCGATGGTTCGGATCGCGTGGATCGAATAGCGATGTGGCCACGCGTTCCAGCGAACCGCTTTGCTCAACTCCTCGCACAAAGCGGGTGTAGTTCAGGTTGGCGCCCATTTCGCGCAGGCCGTCCTCGTTCGTTTCACTGATCCAAACCTGAATCTGCACTTGGTCAATGTTCTTGGGATGAGGCTCGGGCTCTGGCTCAACCTCTTCTTCGGCGGCTTCTTCAGCAACCTCTTCCGCCGCCTCTTCTTCGGCTTCTTCGGCCATAGCGGGCAGGGCCGGACAGAGTAAGAGAGCCGCCACCAACAGGCTCAACCAAAATCGCATTGACATGGCCATTAGTCTTCAACTCCCCTGACTTGCGGTTCATAGATGTCGCCGTGCGGATGCATCATGCCGCGAGGAAGCTCGCCGACCTCTTCTATTACGCCGGTCACGCCCCCCAATACATCGCGGATGACGTCTGTGGGCGAGAAAATGATGTCGGTGGGCGAGAAGCGGCGCTCTTCAGGCTCGACATCCGTAAAACGGTGCTCTTCAGCCAAGGTAAAGGCAGGCTGCCAGACCTCGGCTTTGATGAGAAACACCAGCTCGCGCCGGCCCTCTTCGGTCGCGCTGCTGCCTAACGTGGTGGATACCGGCGTATCCGGCAGGTACACCGGCGGCACAACCCGCTCAGCGAGGCCCGTGGCGACGTTCTCGGCCTGCGTTAGCCATGGCAGCGTGTCCAGGCGTTTGGTCTTTGTGTTGCGAAACAGCCCGCCCAGCACCAGCACCTGGCCATGACGCACCCACACGCTTGTCTGGATGCTGCGTGAAACCAACTCCGGCGCGCTAATTCCGCTGCGCGCCAGCGAAATCTCGTTGGCCTGCTGAAAGCGGTCGTCGAGGGCTACAACGATGCGCTGGCCCTCCTCCTTCACTTCGGCCTGTACTTCGAGATTGATGTACGTATCGTCGTTAGTGGTCCAGTCCAGATCGTCGTCGGTTACCTCTGGCACAGTAATGTTCAGGCTGACGCCGGTGTCCCGGAAATCCGTGATCTGCACCGCCGTGTTGCCTACCACCACCGTATCTTCATACGGGACGCGGCGCACGGTTTGCACTGTTGTAGGCACTTCCGAACCGACGCGCACCATGGCCCGCGGACGGGACAAAATGAACGCGCGGTTTTCGTCGACAAGCGCCTGGATCACCGCCTCAATGTCGCCATAATACGTCGAGATGCGGTCCAGAAACACGGTAATCGCCGCGTTACCGCGGATGGGAAAGGTGATGTCCGCGCTCTCGACAATGCCGCGATTGCTAGACACCCTCCCATACGGCCGCTGCAGCTCCCGTTGTTGAAAATAGGCGCTGAAGCCGGTCTCCATGCCTAACGTCGTCTGGAACTCCAGTATTTTGACTGTGACATTAACCTGATCCGGCGAGCCAGCGTGCGCCGAGCCTGCGGCCAAGGCGGCCACCATTGCAAGACTGCCCACCACATAGATGGCTGCTTGTCCCGCCACAGTCCGCATGACAACTCTATCGAAGACCTTCATTCTTGAATTCCCTTAACTTGTGGTTCAACGTTTTCACCGTCTGCGCGTATCAAAGCTGCGCTTTGGCAACACAAGTTGTCCATCCCACGCCATTACCGTTCAAAACTGCCCACAACCTCATGCCTGTGGATATTCTCTATGTTTTCGAACTGACTGAACCGCACGCTGAACGCGCGTTGCTCGCCGGGGTTAAGACGGCCGATGTTGACTGCATTCGTGTCATACACGATATTGCCGAAACCGTAGATGGTCACGTGAACGCGCACTCCGTACAAAACGCTTTCGCCCCGGTTCACGGCTTGACCACTTACCACGTAATGACGGTGTTCGCGCGTGAACAGGTCACGTCCGCTGCGGAAGGAGTTCACGTTGGTGATAACCAGCGGGCGGCGTTCGACCTCCCGGCGTTGCACCTCACGTGGGGTTCGGAGCGTCATGTCGCCATCGGCTGTAAACTCGACCCGGCTGGCGACGGTGGCGTCTTCGGCGAAATCCGGACGCGCACCCACGATGGCCTTGTACACTTTGCCCGCGCTCTCGTAGTCGCCTCGCCTCCACAGCACATCGGCCAGCTCTAGCCGCTTGCCCAAGTCCTCGGGATTGCCGGAAAGCTCTTGGAGGATTTCCTGAAGTTTTTCGTCGAGTTTCTCGGGCGTGTCGTACTTGTGCTCGTATTCATCAGCAATCCGCGCAATATGCTCGCGGCTTGGTTCGGCGAACTCTCCCTCCGGGGCCATGCGGAGATAGTCCTTGAACATGTCTGTGGCGTCACGATAACTCGATATTTCGTAGTAGCTTAGGCCGAGCAGGTAGCGGGCTTCCACGGCCGCCTCGGAACGGGGGTATTTCGATATGGTATGGAGCAAGCGGGGGATAATCGTCGAATGATCGCCCTGCTCGATCATCGCGCGCGCCTGATCCACTTCTTTGCGCGCCGCGCCGGCCTCCGCAAGACGCGCGGCAGGGCCTGTCCTGTCGGTTTCATGAACCGTCGCACGCGGCGGCGAGACGCACCCGCCGGCCAGCAATACGGTGGCTGCGGCAATTGTCAGCAGAGCCAGCCAGGCCCGGATTCCATTTCTTTTGCCAAGAATCACAGATAGTCTTCCACTTTCGCGAGAAACGCGGTTGCTGTTTCAACCCACCCTAGACTGCGTTCACATGAATTGACGAACCTTATCACAATATCTTCATAAGAATCCTCAATAAAATTTTCTTACCAAGGAATTTCAGGTCGTCCTTCTTCGTGGACAAACCTTAGAGCGCGTTCGGCGCCCCGGAAAACGGCTCTTGCGTCGAGAATCAAGCCATGGCCAGGACACCAGAGATCTACCTTTATAGGGGCCTCATACAGTACAAGCGCCATAATTCCCTTCGTGCGAAGCTCGCAAAATTACAGGAAAGCGTAAAGGTTTGAAGAGGCGCCCTCCATGGGCCAAAAGCAACCCGCCACACCCCGTTTCTTAGCCGGCGCTACCCTCCAACGCGTGGTTGAATCAACTGCTCCGGTGATTCAAGCCGGAGCAGTTGATTACATATCGTGTTCGAGTACGCGAATCTCTTGGTCAATACGGTCCATATGGCGCCACCGTTCTTCACGCCAGAAGTTCAGCGCACTGACGGCTTCGGGTTGCAGGTCGCGTAAGTCCACGATCGTGGGTGATACGAAGATCAGCAAATGCGTGTTTTCCGACTCGGCCTCACGTCCGCGGAACGGAATGCCCACCAGCGGAATATTGCCCACGATCGGCACGCGCCGCTCGGTGTTGCGCACGACGCGGCTGGACAAGCCGCCAATGACGAGGGTCTGTCCACTGGGCACCATGACCTCGCCCGTCTGAGAGCGTTCCGAGAACACCGGCAGGTCCATGCCGCGAATGTTGTCAATCCGCGCCACATCACTGACGTTCAGTTCTTGTATATTTACCTGCACCATATCCTCGGAGAGAATGGTGGGTTGCAGATCGAGGTTAACGCCGATGTCGCGCCATTCCACATTGAGGCGGGGCTCCGCCCCGTCATATTCGACCGACTGAAACGGCACCTCACCGCCGGCGTGAATGGCGGCGGTGTGCTCGTTGGCTACCAGCAATTCCGGTTTCGAGATCAAATCGACGTCCACGCGCCGGTCCATCGAGCGGAACACGCCGTCAATCGTGCCGCGCCCGGAGTCAATGATGCTGAACGTCATGCCAGCGCCACGCTGTGTTTGAATGCCGTCGGCGAGGGTTCCCTCTTGGTCGGGCCGCAAGGGCGTACGCTCGCCTGGCGCTGGAAGCGTCACCCGGTGATCTGGATCCTGGGGATCGAACACGGACGTGGCGATGCGTTCAATGGCCCCGCTTTGTTCAACCTCTCGCACAAAGCGGGTGTAGTCCAGGTTGACGCCCATGTCGCGCAAGCCATCTTCGTTGGTCTCGCTGATCCATACCTGGATTTGCACTTGGTCAATATCGCGCGGCTGGGGTTCCGGCTCGGGTTCCTCTTCCGCCCCTTCCTCGGCCTCCTCTTCGGCCATGGCGGGCATGGCGGGCGAAACCACAAGGGCCGCCACCAACAGGCTCAACCAACTAAAACGGATCAATAAAGTCATAAGTCCTTGACTCCATTAACTTCTCTATGGGGACGATCGTCTATGCCGCGGCAGTCCATGGTTTCCGCGCCCGCATTGCGCCCCTATCAAATAATGGCTTTATTCTTCGATGCCTTTGACCTGCGGGTCGTAAATGTCGCCATGAGGATGCATCATGCCGCGGGGAAGCTCGCCCACCTCATCAATGACGCCGCCTACCCCGCCGACGACGTCTCGCACGACATCGCCAGGCGAGAAAAGGACATCGGAAATGACGTCAGCCGGCGAGAACCGATCCTCGTCCTCTTCTTCAATTTCTCTGAAACGGTGCTCCTCCGCCAGCGTAAAGGCAGGGTGCCAGGTCTCGGCTTTGATAAGAAACACCAACTCCCGTCGGCCTTCCTCTGTTGCGCTGCTTCCCAACGCCGTGGAGACCGGCGTATCCGGCAAATAGGCAGGCGAGATGACATTTTCGGCAAGACTTGTCGCCATATGTTCGGCTTGCGTCAACCAAGGCAGCGTATCCAAGCGCCTGGTCTGAATGTTCCGGTACAGTCCACCTATCACGAGCACCTGTCCGTGACGGACCCACGCGCTTGTCTCGATGCTCCGGGACACCAATTCCGGCGCGGTTATCCCGGTTCTGCCCAGCGCCATATCCTCCGCGTTTTGAAACCGATCGTCCAGCGCGACGGTTCTCCGCGCGCCTTCTTCTATCACCTCGGCTTGCACATCGAGCTTGATATAGGTGTCGTCGTTGGTCGCCCAATCTCCGTCGTCATCCGTCACTTCGGGCACCGAGATATCGAGGCTGACGCCCGTGTCCCGGAAATCGGTGATCTGCACGGCAGTATTGCCCACCACAACCGTGTCCTCGTACGGGACCCGGTTGACGGTTTGCACCGTGGTCGGAACGTCGGAGCCAATGGGCACCATGGCGCGCGGACGAGAGAGAATAAAAGCGCGTTCTTCTTCCACGAGGGCTTGAATGACTGCTTCGATGTCGCCGTAGTACGTCGAGATGCGATCCAGAAAAACCGTAATGGCGGCATCACCGCGGATGGGGAAGGTGATATCAGCGGCCTCGACAATGCCACGATTGCTTGACACGCGTCCATAGGGCCGCTGCAGTTCCCGTTGCTCAAAATAGGCGCTGAAGCCCGTTTCCATTCCTAGCTCTGTCTGAAACTCTAGGATCTTAACGTTAACATTCACTTGCTGCGGTTCGTCAGCGTGCGCGAATCCTCCTGTCAATACGGCCAGCGCCGCCAAACTACACACCCAAAAAACCGAACTGCGCCGCGGTAGCGTTCGCATATCATCCTCATTCTTCGAAGCTTCCAACGACTTCATGCCTGTTGATGTTCTCAATATTTTCGAATTGGCTGAATTTTACACTGAACGCGCGCTGTTCACCCGGGTTGAGCTGGCCTATGTTGACGGTATTCGTGTCATACACCACGTTACCGAAGCCATAGATTGTTACATCAACCCGCACCCCGCGCAAGACGCTGTCGCTGCGGTTCACGGCCTGGCCTGTAACAACGTAGTGGCGATGCTCGCGGGTTATCAGGTCGCGTCCGCTACGATACGAATTTACATTAGTGATAGCCAACGGCTCGCTCTCGACCTGTCGGCGTTGGACTTCCCGAGGCGTTTTCAACACCATCTCGCCATCAGCGTCGAAATCGACCCGGCTGGCCACCGTGGCGTCGTCAGCAAAATCGGGGCGCTCCTCGACAATGCTCTTGTATACTTTCCCGGCGTTTTCGTAGTCGCCACGTCTCCACAACACGTCGGCCAACTCGAGGCGCTGCTCGATATCATCGGGATCCTCGCTGACTGTCTCCAGTACGTCTTGCAGCTTCCGATCGAGTTCCTCCGCAGTGTCATATCTGCGTTCGTATTCGTCGGCAATACGCGAAAGGTATTCGCGGCTCTTCTCGGCGAATTCGCCTTCTGGGGCCATGCGCAGATAGTCGCGGAACATCTCGGCGGCATCGCGGTAACTCGATAGCTCGTAGTAGCTTACGCCAAGCAGGAAGCGGGCCTCGAGAGCCTCGTCAAGGCGAGGATACTTCGAGATCGCGTGATGAAGCCGGGGCACGACTCCGCCGTACTCACCGTGGTGTATCATCTCGCGCGCCTGTTCTACTTCCTTCCGGGCCGCGCCGCTTTCCGCGATGCGCGCCGCCGCGCTTGTATCGTCGGTTTCATGAATCGTCGCGCGCGGAGACGTGACACAGCCTCCCAACGCCAACACAATACCAAGCCCCATCCCGAGGACCAGCGTCAGGCGCATCCGCGTCATATTCTCACCCACTCTCACAGATAACCTTTCTTACCTCCGCTTATGTTGCGGTTGCTCGTTCGCTTTGCTGCAGACCTTTAGTTGTCCTCAAAGGTTTGGACGACCTGATCGGTTATGTCTTCAACGGGAATCTCGGGATCCACGGTTTCCAGGTAGCCCCGCTCGGTGAGCAGATCGAAATCGGTCTCGCGGTATTTCGACCGGATTCTGGCGCTTGCCCGTTCGCTGGCGCGCGTCATCAGCACCCAGTACTTGCCCGTGCCCCGCTCGATCTCGTGGCTGCGGATTTCCTGGTACTCGGGCGTCGCGCGCACGACTGTGTCGAAGCTTACTTCGGCCGCTTTTTTGAAATCTGAGGCGGAACCAAAGTATATCTTTTGGCTTTCAACCTTGTCTTCCGGGATGCTGTAGGCGGCGTGGGCGGCCCATCCCAAGACCATAATGAACCCCACCACCACGAGTAGCGCAGTAGATTTGTTCATAAGAATCACCATACGCCTTTCTATTTATGTTGAGCGGACTAAGCCGCCTCTACCAGAATCGCTACCGAAACCAACCCGGCTCCTTCGTTTCAATTCAATGGAGCCGCTTCGCCTTTTCCCACCAAACGATACGACCTTGGCGGATTGTTCCCGCAGCACTCCCCACGAGTTACCCTTGCCGGCTTGCGCCATTTCCCTTTGCAAGCGCCGTGCCGGGGCCGTTGACAAGCCTCGACCAAAGACCACTTTATCGGCGCAAAACGGCTCATGATAAACACTATCCCCACGCTTAACCAAAAGTTCCGCGCCAAGCCCATGCCATTTCGGGCGGCTCGTAGCGTAGACTCTGGCAAGGCGGCCTCATTCTCATTAACTTACAATTATTATCGCAAAATGTGACCGGGCGCAACAACTATCCTAGGCATAAGCTTCAGCAGGGGCATGGGGCGCCGGACAAGAAATGTGTCGCAGAATTTATATAGTGCACATCGCTCATATAATATAAATAGGCAAAGGCAGTGGGGGTCAACGCCGCCTCGTTTCTGTGCGTTACTGATTACGTTAACCCATTGACTCCCCATGGGGCGGCCCCTACAATATAACGCATTGTGACGAACGATTGTTATTCCCGGGAAAGGATCCCCATATGCTCTTGCGGTCATTGATTTTATGCGTCCTCGTCGCCGGCGTGGGCTTGGCGGCATACGCGGAAGCCGTGGGCGGCCACGATCGCCTTTGGGTTGCGCCCGGCGCCAGCCGTTCCGTTCCCGAGGCCGAAATCACCGTGGAGGCGGAAGACGCCTACAGCACGGAGAGCCCAATTGTCTTCACTGGCGAGGTCACGGCGCGCACGATATACGAGACGGGCCAAGTGCGCTTCGAACTGCTTGATGACTCGGGTCAGACCCTTGAAGAAGGCCTTCTGTGGCTTGAACTGCGCCGGGGGCGCAGTCCTTTTCGTTTTCGCTGGGACGCCCGGGACTTGCCCGAAGGGGTTTACACCGCCCGGCTAACGTACCTACTGTATCCAGGCGGACTCGGCGGCTGGAAGGAATTGACGGTTTACCGTTATTCCGCCGAAGGTTTGGCGGCGGCTGCCAAAGAGGCCGCGGCCGACGTTGACGCCCTTGTAGAGCGCTTGCGCGAACGCGAGGATTCCGCGCCTTATGCCCGTATGCGCGCGGCGCTGGCCCAAGACGCCGTACAGCGGGCTGCACAACGTATCGAAGCGGGCGATATCGCTCATGCGGCGTATCTCGTTGATTACGCGCGCCGGACCGTGCGCAGCACACGGTCCTTGCTGGTTTTTGCACGGAATACGCCGGAGTACTTCGAGTCGCCGCCGTCCGTGACGGATGCTCCCGTGCGATCCCGTAACGGCGGCTTCTACGCCGGAGACCGGCCTGTGTTTCTTGCCGGGGTCAGCGGCGGTTCGGATCTTGCCGGCGACCTGCCCCTTCTGGCGCGTTACGGACTGAACTACGCCATTCTTTCGCTAAAGCCCGATGAGGGTTCTCCAGGCGACCGCGCAACGGCCATTCAGACGTTAGCGGACAAGGGCCATGACGCAGGTATGCAAGTATCCTTGCGGCTGCCGCCCTTCGATGACTCGGCGCAACCGGCGCTGGCCTCATGGGAGGAAGAAGATAGCGGCGAAGGCGTGGGGGCGTTCGAGTTCGAAGCCGTTCGCGCCCATCTCGCGGAATGGTCTTTTTTGGGTGCGCTGGCGGACAAGAGGGCCATCCACAGCATCGTGATAGACGCCATCCCGCCTCATGCGCCGGTGAGCGAGCGTTTGCGGCAAGGTTTCCTTGAATACGTCAAGTCGACCTATGAAGATCGCCACGAAATGAACTGGATCTGGCAGACACGTTATGCCGGTTTCGACGAGGTCGATATCGATTGGGACTCGCATCGGACTGTCTACCAGTATGATCTTCAGGGCTATTATCAGCAGCAGGTGTATGATGTCCTGGCGCGGCTGGAGCCGGAAGCGCGCAGACTCCTCGACGGCGCGCCGCTGCAACTACGATTGCCGGCCGACGCCTTCGAGGAGGGCGAAGCCCGTAGCGGAATTGACCGGGAATCGTTGAGCGCGTTGTTCGACGCGATCGCCGTCGAGTGGGCGAACAGTCCCCGCGACCCCTACTACGCCATGGCCTTTCCCCGCTCCGCTGCCGTGTACACGTTGCTTCGGTCCTTCGCGCCCCGGCAGCCGCTGGTCAACGTAGCCCACCAGTTTGTTGAGCCCGAAGCGCCCTTGCGGAACCTCAGCATCAGAGACTACGTGCACACTGCGCTGTGGGAGGCCGCCATGCACGGTGTGAGCGGTTCGGCGGCGGCTGTCTGGAAACCGGAGGATCCTGCGACGTTCACGGGCTATAGCTTGCGCGATCGGCCAGACGCCATGGAGGGTTACGCGACAGCGGCGCTCGACATCAACCGCTTGGCGCCGTTGGTGCGCGCATTCCAGCAGGATTCCCCGGAAGTGGGCATACTATGGAGCATGCCCAGCAAGATATACGGCGATGGAGACCCGTATCTTGCGTCAGCGCTGGAAGCTTTTGAGGGAATTGCCTTTTCGGGCTACAATGCCCGCTTTGTTTCCGAGCAGCAGTGTGTGCTTGGAGCACTGGACGATATCGCTGTGCTCGTCATTCCGCACGCGCTGGCGGTTTCCAATGATGCGTTCGAGGCGATCGAGGAATACGTGGCCGACGGGGGTATGCTTATCCGGACGGGCACGTTGATTCCGTACGACGCGCGCGGCCGCTCCCGCACTGACGTCATCAGCGCGACGCGGCAGACGGTGGTGTTGCGAGGCCACGATAAGAGCACAAACTATCTGCATGCTGTTGATGGCGCTTACGCGGCGGACCACTTGCCGCCGATCCCGCGCGCCATCAATCGGTATGGCTACCCGCTTGAGGGTGTTCGCACGCGATACGTCGAACATCATGGCAATGGCTACCTTTACATTGTAAACCTGAGAAAGGAACCTGTCGTCAGCCATCTATATGGCGCGCGGCAGGGAGGCCGCGACTTGATCCGCGGCCGGGATATGCGCTTTCCGGCCTTGCTCGAACCACTGGATCCGATGCTCATCCGGCTGGATAGCGAACTTCGTCATGATCCCGAGGACAGCGACGCTGTTGCGGAGCTTTGGGAGCAGGAGCCTGGGCTGGTCGGCAGACCCATCCAGAACGGCGCTGCGGCGTGGGATGAAACGCCGACCGCCGTGGTGCGGCCTCGTTCGGGCGATGATTGAGCGACTGCGCGCCGCGCGCTAAAACGAGCGTTCGTATTGTTGCTCTTGTGGAAACCGGCTGCTATGTGGTTCAATAATTGCAGGCGTGTAGACGGTAGCAGCCTTTCGTGGCGATTCCTGCCCAACGGCGTGTGAATTCTGCCGGATTGCCCTTTTTTCTGCGGTGCGCGGACGTTGCTCACCGAGTGATGCGCTTGAGAGCGCCAAGGAGTGCTAGAACGATGGCCGTATTGGATGTGGTTCTGTATCCGAGTGACCCGCTTCTTTCCGTTGCGCGGCCTGTCGATGCCGTGACCAAGAAGATCGCGAACCTGGCCTACGATATGTTTGATACCATGGACGCGCATGAGGGCGTTGGATTGGCGGCGCCGCAGGTTGGGGTGGACAAGCGGCTTTTTGTGCTCAATGAGCCCTACACGGAACAGCGTATGGCCCTTGTCAATCCGGTCATCCTTGACGAGGAGGGTAGGGAGGAAGGCGAGGAAGGTTGTCTTAGCCTGCCTCAGATATACACGAATGTTCCTCGGGCCGTTCGTATCCGGGTTGAAGCGCTGGACATCGAGGGACGGCCCATGCAATTCGAGGCCGAGGGGCTGCTCGCCCGCATTATCCAGCACGAATTGGACCATCTCAACGGATTGATCTTTCTGGATCGCGTGGATGTGCTTACCCGGCAGGCCAAGCTGCAGGAATGGGAGACCATCCGCGATCAGATCAGCTCCGCCTTGGATCGGACCTGACCCTGCCATCATGCTCAATAATGCGCCCGCCATGCAACGCCTCATTGATGCGCTCCGGCGGTTGCCCGGTGTGGGGCTGCGCTCCGCCGAACGCCTCGCCCTGCATTTGTTG
>PUMX01000058.1 GCA_003552485.1 Candidatus Hydrogenedentota bacterium | reverse complement strand
TCGCTTTGCGCAGGCCAAAGGCGCTTTGGTAGGATGTGATCAGTTGGAGTGCGCGAGAGCGGGGTCCCGTCATCCGCCAGCATTCCCGGACGCCCCCGTGCTGAACGCCCCGCCCCTCCCTGTCGCGCGCGGCGCGTGGAATTGTGTATTTTGCGCGCGTGTTTATGATGCAGGAGACGCTTGAATCCATCCTGGCGCGCCAAACGCCGTCTCGATTACGTGGAGTAGACCATGACGAACGATCCGCTCATCATAGCCAGCCGGAGCTTTGACTCGCGGCTTATGATCGGCACGGGCAAGTTCCCTTCGCCAGAGGCGCTTCAAGCGTCGATTGAGGCGTCAGGCGCTGAGATTGTTACCGTGGCGCTGCGCCGGGTCGATGTGAATAAGCAGGAAACCGATGATCTCTTATCCGCAGTGGATCGATCGAAGCTGTTGCTGTTGCCCAACACGTCGGGCGCACGCACGGCGGACGAAGCAGTTCGCCTCGCCAAACTGGCGCGTGCGGCGGGCCTTGACCCATGGGTTAAGCTCGAGTTGACGCCTGAACCCCGTTATCTGCTGCCTGATCCCGTCGAGACGCTCAAGGCCGCCGAGATGCTTGTGGCCGAGGGTTTTGTCGTGTTGCCGTATATTCAGGCTGACCCTGTGCTCGCCAAGAGACTCGAGGAAGCGGGCGCCGCGACGGTGATGCCCCTGGGGGCGCCCATTGGGAGCAACCGCGGACTGAAAACCCGGGACCTGATACGGATCATCATCGAGCAGTCTAACGTGCCTGTGGTCGTGGACGCCGGGTTGGGCGCGCCCTCGCACGCGGCCGAAGCCATGGAGATGGGCTCGGATGCGGTGTTGGTGAACACGGCGTTGGCCGACGCCGAAGATCACGCCGCGATGGCGCGCGCGTTTGCCCTCGCCACGGAGGCGGGGCGGCTGGCCTACCGCGCGGGCCTCGGCCCTCAGCGCGACCGCGCCGACGCTTCATCGCCGTTGACGGGATTCCTATTCGATGACGACACGGCGCGTTCGTCTTCAGCCGCCAGATGATGCAGCGCGATAGACTGCCCGAAAGACTGATCCCAACGAAAACGAACGCCGGATTCCCCCGGCCCTGATGGTCTCCTTCAGAATTGCAGAGCTGTTGAACGGAATTGATTGAAAAGCCGAGTCAGATAGATGAGTGAGGAATTGATTCAAACCCTGGCTTCGTGGCCACGGGAGCGCATACTAGATGGCGTCCAACGCGCGACGCTGGACGAGGTGGACGCCGCGCTGGCTAAAGAGGAACGGACGCCCCGTGATCTGTTGGCGTTGTTTAGTCCGGCGGCCGTTGCGCGGCTGGAGCCCATGGCGCGCGAAGCGCAGCGATTGACGCGGCAGCATTTCGGCCGCACCATCGGACTGTACGCGCCTCTCTACTTGTCGAACATCTGTGGCGCCGATTGCGTGTACTGCGGGTACGCGGTACGCAGCCGCAACCGTGAGCGCCGTTTGAATCTGACGCCTGAGCAGATCCGCCGTGAGTGCGAGGCCCTCGCGGCTCACGGATACCAAAGTGTGCTGCTGCTTACGGGGGAAGCGCCGAAGGCTGCGCCGCTTGATTACATCGCCGAGGGTGTGCGCATCGCCCGCGAGTATTTTCCGTCGGTGGCGATTGAGGTCTATTCGTTGGATTACGACGACTACAAGCGATTGTGCGCACAAGGCCTCGATGGGGTGACCATCTACATGGAAACCTATGACCGCGAAGTCTACCAGCGCGTGCATCTTCTGGGGGACAAGAGAGACTACGAGTACCGGCTCGGCGCTATCGAGCGCGCGGGCCATGCGGGCGTGCGACGGTTAAGCATCGGCGCGTTGCTCGGCTTGACGGACTGGCGGGTCGATGGCTTCTACTTGGCGTTGCATGCCCTTTACCTACAGCGGGTGTGCTGGAAGAGCGCGGTTAGCGTCTCCTTTCCGCGGCTTCTACACGTCCCCGAACGGTTCCAAGTTCCTGAGATGGTGAGCGACCGCGAGATGGTGCAACTAATGTTGGCGCTGCGGTTGGTCTTGCCCGAAGCCGGGTTCAATCTGTCCACCCGCGAAGCTCCCGGCTTGCGGGATCGGCTGATTCCCTTGGGCGTCACGATGATGAGCGCAGGATCCTCGACGCGGCCCGGTGGTTACCAGACCTATGGCGACGAGACCTTGGAGCAGTTCGCTATTGAAGACAACCGAAGCCCGGCGGAGATTGCCGAAGTAATCCGTGCCCAAGGATACGATCCGGTTTGGAAGGATTTCGACCAAGCTTTCGATCGCGCTGTGAGCGGATAGAACTAGCTACACTGGGCGCAAGGAGCGCCACAATTGATGCGGAACGCCGCGGTAGTCAAGGCTCGATCAAACCCGCCTAACCCGCCGATGAGCAAGGAATTCTAACATGAGAATGGTGATCAATGGTGAAGATCGCGACGTCAAAGAAGGTATTACGATTTCGGCGTTGCTGACAGAGCTTGAGCTTGAACCCGACGTGACAGTAGTGCAACGCAACGGCGACATCGTGAATCGGGATGCTTTTGACACGACCCAATTGTCAGAGGGCGACGTGTTGGAGTTGGTGCGCTTTGTGGGGGGCGGCTGATGACGCATGAAGAGCGGATGGCGCGTTTCGAAGAGAACGCCCTGTATGTCGTCATAACGGAAGCGTTTTGTAATGGCCGCCGCGCTCTTGACGTGCTCGACGCCGCTCTTGAGGCGGGCGTGCGGCTCGTTCAGTTTCGAGAGAAAGGCCGTCCGGACCGCGAGCTCTATCTCCGCGCCTTGGCGTTTCGCGACCGTACGCAGGCGGCGGGCGCGCTCCTGATCGTGGACGATCGCGTTGATATCGCCCGTGCTGTCGAAGCCGATGGCGTGCATCTTGGCCAGAACGACTTGCCGGTGGCGGCGGCGCGCCACATTGCGCCGGAACTGGTTATTGGCGCGTCCACCCATAGCCTTGCCGAAGCCATGGCGGCCCAGGATGCGGGCGCTAGTTATGTGAACATTGGCCCTATCTTCGGGACCCAAACCAAGGAAGGTGTGCAGCCCGTGGGGCCGGGCCTCATTGATATTGTGCGCCCCCACCTGCGGATACCCTTCACTACGATGGGCGGCATCAAGGAACACAATGTCGGCGAGGTGCTGGAGCGTGGCGCGCGGCATGTCGCCGTGGTGACGGCGGTGACTGAAGCTGCGGACGTGGGCAAGGCCGTCGAGCGGCTGCATGGCGTCATCGCCACCCATCGCTGGGCGGCGGGAGCGTCGTAGCCTCAGCGCTATTCCGGCATGTCGCGGGACGGGTCGAAGTGGCTAAACGCGTGCCCCGTAATAAAGGTAAGCAACACCGCTTCCAGCGTCAAGGCGCCAAGCGCTCCAATCCAGAAGAACCCCCACATCCCCCCCGACGCCACAAGCAGTCCGGCGCCCGTCCCCGCCGCTATGGACAGGGCGAACCCCAACACAAGTATCCGCACAAACACCAATACATAAGTTCTGCCGAGGTATTGAAGGTCCATCGCGCCGTGCGCCGTAGCGCGCGTCGGCAACAAGAGGAAGAGCAGATTCTCGAACGACAGAATGGTGTATGACGCCAACGGCAGGGCGACGAGTATGGCGGCCAGCGCGGTCCAGTTTTGTTGATACACCGCGGTGATGAGCAGGAATAGCGCTGGAAAGTACG
>PUMX01000559.1 GCA_003552485.1 Candidatus Hydrogenedentota bacterium | reverse complement strand
CACGGTTTGACGATCGCGTCGCGGGCAAACCCTCAGAGTTTGCGCCGCTGGCGAAGTACATCGCGCACATTGATATCGACGCAGCCGAGATCGGCAAGGTGAAACGAGTGGACTGGGCGCACGCCGGCGATGCGGGCGCAGCGCTTAAGGACCTCATGGATCACGGGAAGAGCTTCAAGAAAGACTTCTCCCCTTGGACCAAACATGTACTCAATCTCAAGAAGAAGCATGCGTTCAACTTCAACCGAAGCACTGATCTGATCCAACCTCAACACGTGCTCGAGGTGATGAACGAAATCACCAAAGGCGAGGCCGTCATTACGTCCGGCGTCGGGCAACATCAGATGTGGGCGGCTCAATACTGCGACTTTCGTGAACCCCGCAGTTGGCTGACCTCCGGTAGCATGGGCACGATGGGTTTCGGCCTGCCCGCTGGAGTCGGAGCCCAACTGGCGCGGCCTGATCGCCTTGTGATCGACGTGGACGGCGACGGCAGCTTGCGCATGAATCTGGGCGAACTCGAAACGTTGACCACTTATGGCATCCCCGTCAAGGTGTTGCTGCTCAACAACTTGGGCGATGGCATGGTGCGCCAGTGGCAGAACCTGTATTTCGGCGACCGCTTCTCTGGCAGCGACAAATCGCTCCACAAGAAGGACTTCGTCAAGGCGGCCGAAGCCGATGGGTTCGAATTCGCTAAGCGGCTGAGCGACAAGAAGGACATGAAGAAACTGCTCAAAGAGTTTCTCTCCTTCGACGGTCCCGCCGTGCTCGAGGTTCTCATCGATCCTCATGCGCCCGTTTACCCCATGGTGGGACCGGGGCTGAGCTACAAGGACATGATCACTGGCCAGTATATTGTGCCGCGGGAACAGCGCACCTTCGAAAAGCCCGGGAGCGACGAGGAAAAGGACATGACAAAGATTCCCGAGCTGTTCTGAACCCTCGTTGTGGAATACGAACACGCTTGATTCGAGCCCGCATCCTGTAGCTCAGGGTGCGGGCTTCATTATCTGCCGCCGAGTCACTTTGCGGGAGGAAGAAAGCTCATCCGCGCACGCGCGAATTTGATGTGGATACCCGGCAACGAATTGGAGTACCATCAGCAGCCGGAAGGATTAAACGCCTAACCCCCGTCGCGCGGCGGGTTGCTTTGATGCAGCTCAACGGAGCGCGCCCGGGGGGCAACCAGAGAAAGGAAGCAGTTATGCTCCCGAACGGTTCCTATCCATCAGACGATGAGACGACGAGCAACGCGGCGAAAGACGCAACCGCGGCGACGGCTAAGGATAGGCGCATTGCGCGGAAGCTCGTGCGAATCTGTAACCGGCTGCCTTGGTTCACCTATCTGCTCTTGGTCTATATTGTCGCACAATGGCTGGTCGAGAATCCCCGGAATCCAATGTTCGAAATCGGTGTTTACCAATTGTCTTGGGTCGAGGTTCTCTATCTGCTTGCCGTGCTTGCGGCGATGGTTGAGCTGTTGAAGGTTTCGGAGCCCGGCATCAACAACACCAACGACGCCTTACTCATGCTGGGCGCCGGCGTTGTGTACCTCATCCTTTTTGTGCTGGGAATGGCTCAGGTGAATGGGTTCGGCTTGTTCAACAACACCGAGTTCTTTATGTTGACGTTCATATCCATTGTTCAGGTCGTCATGGGATTTACGATCAACGGACGAACGCTCAAACGCGCTATTGGCTATACCGCCGAGTAGAACAAAGGCAATGAGTGGGAAGACGTGGGGCCTGAGGCGAAAACGCCCGGCCGCCGCATTCCGAAACGCTCGCGTACAGGTTTCAAGGGGAAGGGCCAATGGATGACGAATTAGCTACTAACCAGAGCGAAGACGCCGCCGTGACATGTGCAGGCCACGGAACGGTGCGTGAATGGGTGCTGCATCATGACGAACGCCTGTCATTCGCGGCGGCCTATGTCGCGCTTGCAGTGAGCCTGTCGTTGTTCGTCAGCCTGTTTTGGTTGTTGGTCCTTGTCGCCATCCATCTGGTCCTCGAATGGCTCAAGAAACGTTACCGCGGCTATGAGGGGCGCGGACACGCGGCGATCTGGACAGTGTGGGACGTAAAGTTGGACCTTGCTCTTGCCCTGCTCGCGTTCGTGTTGGCCGCCTACTCCGGCGTAACATTTGGCGTGGCCGGCGCGCAGAGCGCCGGGCGCGCCGGCATTCTCGCCAGCCGCCTCGGGCCGATTACGCGTGGATTCGCCGCCGCGCGCGTTGTGCTGTTCCGGCTCTGGTTCGCCGCACGCATCATCATTATCCGCAAGGCCGACATGGCGCGCGCCGCCGCACACGGCAAACTCGCCGAGCAGCAAGCGGCGGCGGAAGCAGGCGAAGACGCCGCGGCCAAGCTCGCTCAGAGCACGGCGAACGACGGGCTCGGGCCTATCCCCGGGGTTCCCCCGTGGAGAACCCCGTGGTCCCGTAGCGATTGGGCCGGCGTGATCTTCGTCTTGCTGAATATCGTGCTGCTGCTCGCCGCCCCGCTCATCACGGATCAAACTGTGGCGGGCATGCTCGAGAACTTCCGCGAGCAACTGCATCCGTGGCCACAGGGATAGGCCAGTACAATCAAACGGCTGTTGTCTATCGGCGACGCCGGCGCCATGCCCACGCGGCAAGGCCCAAACCCAGTATCGCAGCGCTCGCCGGCTCCGGAATCACCTCCTGTCCTACGCTAGCAGTAGGCGTGAAGGTGAAGTGATCGATGCCGATTAGGTGGTAATTCGGGTGATACGAACTAGCACCCACTAAGCGAAAGCTATGTAGGTGCAAGGCGTCGATTTGTTCAAACGAGGCGTCCACCCATTGCGGTTTACAAGCGCCGTGCGACAGCGTATTACAAGCGCCGTGCGACAGCGTAACCTCATGGTTGTAGAGCGCCTGGCCATGGCGGTACCCGGACATGGTAAACGCCAGGTCATTGTGAACGTTGTCAACCGGCCCATAGCCCATACCCATGTATGCGCCGCTGAAGTCAAACACGCCCTCGTCATCCTCCGAAACGATCCATTGATCGACGCCCGGATCCGTTAATCCGATATAGCCCCCAGACTGGAGCACAACGGGAAGATAGCTAAACCAGCCGCCGATGTACCTTTCGCTGGCTACCTCAAAGCCACTCCACAAGAGGCCTTGATAAGGCGAATCGAGTCTAGCAATGTTGTCTTTGGTAGCTCCGGAAAAATCCACCACAATCTCATCTGCATGGGCCAGCAGCGTCGTCGTCGTCAATCCGATACACACCCAAGAAAACAGAATTGTTCGCATCATGATTTAGCTCCTTGTCAGTTTGAAGTACCCTTCGTTTTATGCGCCGAAAATTGGCAATAGTGTATACTGGATTTTATGGAATATCAACTCTTATGTTCTATGATGTTTTCAATGATTATTAAGGACTGCATGCCGGTTGTCCCGCTACGAATAGCACTTCGCTTCGAACCTGAACACAGCGCATCGGCGCGAGACCGTCGGCCGGGGCCAAGAACGCATGCGCGCAGAATAGGAAACCTGGCTTGTCGGGATTGAGACCATGGACTGGGCCCGATGCAGCCCAGCGTTCTCTCAGTCGATCGGGGCAGGTTGGTTTCCTACAAACCGATCCCAGCAAGGGCGAGGAATGCCGGTGGCGGGTTTAGCCCAAACAGCGCCCAATACGCACTGCCCGGCTGTCCGCTGGT
>PUMX01000377.1 GCA_003552485.1 Candidatus Hydrogenedentota bacterium | reverse complement strand
TTGCAGCCGCCACCGATCTTGACGTACGTCAGTACGCCCGCGCCCGGTTTACGGCTGTAAGTTGTTGATCTCACGCACACTGGCCCCTCTCGTGACGAAGTTCATGAATTAATCAGGTTAAGCTACAAGCGCATACTGGGCCGACCGTTTCCATCCCACGCTTGTGCAAACAGGATATCATCTATCGAGATGCCTTTTCTACATCGGGCTGAACATGGTCCGGGCTGGTGTCGTGTCACATCCTCTCGAGTGGGAGGGAAGCGGTAGCCACGAGTTGATGGGAACATTCAGACACGATCCAATCATCAATATTGACCGTTTGCTGTGTGCCTTGGCATGCCCGGCAGAGAAAACCAGTTCCGCGATTGGTACCGCAGCACGATAGAAGAACTCAGCCGGGGCTACTTGGTTCGCGAGTCTGCCTGGAGTGAGGCTGCGGCGATTGGAGACAGGAGGTGGATTGATGAGTTGGCGGATGACATTGCGATAGGGCGCAAACACATCGGCGAGATGCCGCAAGCTCCTGAACGCGTTGGCATAGTGCATGATTCAACTGAGACCAGCTATGCGTTACACGTGACACGTCGAGCAAGCGATCCCCTTCTCGTTTCTCGGCGCTAAGGATCGGCTGCTATTTTTACGTTTTTGATAGAAAAAACGCAGTTGTTCGTGTTCAGCGCTTAGGCATTTTTATGCATATCTTATTTACAATAAGCAATTTAAATTAACAATACCACCACCATGTAACAATCGAGCACGATACCGGAGTACGATGGCGGAGCACGATGGCGGAGCACGATGGCAGGGAGCCCTTTCATACCATATTCGGGCGGGGATCGCCGATCAACCCGGCGTAGTAGAGCGGCATGAAGGTCAGCCGCTGCTCGGGCCGGTGCGTGGAGGATTCCATGGATCTCCCGGGAGATTGGAAACCAGTTTTTCCTGCAATGCACTTAGCGCTGTATCGAAGTTCCAAGTCAAGCCGGGTCTTAGTATAGGGCGCACATCATCACGAAAGTCTGGATGCAACTGCTTCGCCACCAAATTGGCTTCGAATTGTGCTCTGGTGATTTTAACCCCATCGTTGGCCATGTATTCCTGGAAGCAAGCAAGAAGCTCTGATGGTTCGAACTGAGATTGGTTCAAGGCGTGCCAAAGGTCAAAGAGATCGCGTCCTTTTCTACGTTGATATAAAGCGCGGAATTTTGTGGCGAGGAGTTCACTGAGGGCATAAGTTTGAACGATAGTTTTGTCGGCAAACCAAAGATTTTTGACGCGAAAGGGTATTTGCCTGTAACCGAGAACGGTGAAATGCTCGCGACTGTTGATTTCGATTTTCAGCTTGAGTTTTATTGGCGGCTGATCTTCCGAATCAAATCGGTACACCAGGTTCACTCGACCTTCTTTGAACTGGCGGCGTGGTTCCCCAAGCCATGGGTCAAGGACATTTCGCATATTGTCCAGAATGTCGCCAATCAGCGCCGGATGGACTTGGACCAAATCAATATCTTCCGAATAACGGGCGGGAGGATGCAAATATAGTTTGTACAATGCGGTTCCCCCTCGAAAAGCCAAATTGCTCGCCAAGGTCGGAACGGAGAATATTTCAATAATGGCACGGCTTATTATCAGATCTTGCTCGACTTGGGAGTCAAGCTGCCAAGGCGCGCTGGCACGCCAGGCGGTTATGTGGTTGCGGGGAATCATTCATCGGGCTCCACTTCTGTGTTGACTATTAGTTTCCAACGGGCCACTCTTTCCACGACTGTAGTTTTTGCGGCGCGGCGCAGTGGGGTGTAGCTACGGGCTTCTGTTTTCACGAAAGAGAAAAGAGAATCTGCAAGAGCCGAAGCTTCTGCTTTTTCCAATAGGTAACCAAGACGCTGCGCCCAGCTTACGGGACAAAGTTTGGCGGTTTCGCATAAGACATCAGCATCCATATTTTCACTGAGTTCAGCCAGAACCGTGGCAATATTGCTGATTCCGCCAGCATGGCCGGTGTAGCCGACGAGTTCCAAAGTCGTCAATTCTGGTGTGGAATAACGAACCGTACCGCGCGGTGTGTTAAGAATACTCACTGGCAGTTGATCTGTATTTTGGCGGGCGATAAAAACCACTTCAACTCTACCACATATAATTGGCGGGCGGCTTCGCTGAATCATTGCTTGCGTGGCTTGCGGACGCTGGTGCGCTGCGCCAAAACGTTCGGCGGCGCTTAGCAGCCCCAGGTAATATGGTTCTTCCCAGAATTTCATCAGTGGATCGATAAATTGTTCGGCGGGCAAACAACCCAGGCGGCTATATTCCGGCGGGACAATGACATGAAAACTGCGTGCCGGTTCCGCCACCAGTCCCCGTTGTTTCAACCGTCGAATTTGTTCACGTACTGCTGGCGGATTCCCGCCAATTGCCGCAATGGCATCCTGTGTGCTGAAATGATGAACACCATTGGCCGCAAGATCTCGTATATACTGACTGGCCTTCATGTGACTAAATCCTTAATGGGAATTATTCTATCCAAATCCCCCTGCAATCACAGATACAAAAACCTGAATAAACAATAAAAAACATTGGACAATAAGGTAATTGTAATTCCATAAGAAGCAAGTAATCCGTTGCGGAATTCCAATGGTTCAATGCCAAGCTGGGCGCTTCCCTTTTCGGGGGGATGACGATTTTTTTTGGGGGGGGTGGGGGAGTGACGATTAGCTTCGGAAGGCTGAAGGCTGAAGTGGCACTTCAGCCGCAGCCAGGCAAAAAGGAGTGACGATTAGCGGCAGGGGGGCATGGCGCGGGCATGGATACACCCGGCATGAGTCCGCACTTTCAGCGTTCAGTGGCGGGGCGGCATAGTTCCTGGGGTTGCGCTGCGCTTCACCCCAGGCTAATATGACAGCGGGCCTTCAGCCCTCCGCAGCCATGCCACATGGCACATCAGCGTATGGGTGTCGGGCGACACGTCCCACGTCCCACGTCCCACGGGTCACGGGTCACGGGCTGCCGGCAGGAATGCCAGCGCCACGATTCGCCCCCTGAAGCTAATCGTCACTCCCGCCAAAAGGAATCACCTTACGTCATGGCAGAGAAAATTCGACGAGGCCTTCGAGGATGGCGGCGGCGGCCCAGCCGTTGTAGCAATGCCAAATGCTGGAAGGGGTGCCGTCGCGGTTCTTGTCGGTGACCAGGCCATCGCTGGGGCAGAAGCGTTCGGTCATGACCCCGTAGCGACCGCACTCAGCGGTGTCGGGGAAGATTTCGAGGCACTGCCTGGCCCAGGCGATGGAGTCGTCGGCGCGTTGGAGGTGGTATTCATCGCCGGTCTGCTCGGCCAGGTAGCGCAGGTCGGCGGCAATGAAGACGCCCATGGGATGGATGTGCGGATTCGACTCGGAGGTGACGGAGCCGCCGCAACTGTTCCATCCGCAGCCCTTAAGGGGTGCGTGAGCCGTAGTGATTCGGAACCAAGTCAAACATAATGCTTAAACGGTGAGGTGCTAGAAAGGAGGTGATAAACACAACGCATCAAAACCTGCCTGTGCGGGTCCGCGCCCGTACAGAACTCTCTGCCCGAACTTCGCGACGAACAGCGAGGGTAAGAAGCCAGTACGGCGATAATCGCAAACTGCGCGCCAGGTATTTCCACGGAAAACTCGGAATGCTGACTCTGGAACAGTTCTGCTGTACCATTGACACTCATGGCAAAGCATGTCAAGTCATTCC
>PUMX01000471.1 GCA_003552485.1 Candidatus Hydrogenedentota bacterium | reverse complement strand
TGAACGCCATGGAAAGGGTCTGCGCGATGGTGCGCACGAGCATCGTCTTGGCGATGCCTGGCACGCCCTCGAGCAGCACGTGGCCGTTGGAAAGCAACGCGGCTACGCAGAACGACAGATTTTCCTCTTGTCCGTAGATGACCTTCTGGAATTCGGTCAACGCGCGTTCATGGAGGGTGGCGATGTTCGGGCCGCCGTGTGGGGCCGGTTCCGGTGAGGCAGTCGACATGCTTCAAATTTCTCCTGTAGTTCGTGAACCTTGGCCAGCGAAGGTTCGTAGCCGGCCCGCAACACGTGTTTGCTGGCTTCGAGCGCTTCATACAGCGCATGCGCGCGCTGCGCGTCGGTCCGGGCGAGACGGCCCAGGATCACCGACTCGCTGACGCCATGGGGCAGCAGCAGCGCCTCGCGAATCTCATCGAGCACCCCGGCGCGGCACGTCTCCAGTACAAAACGGTGCTTCTGGCCCCGTTCGAACAGATTGGACATGGCCTCGACGTACTCGCCAATGCTGCGGCGCTCCCCCTCCGCCAACGGCGTGGGCGGACCGAACCGAATAGCGACGCGCCAGATGAAAAGGCTCATGGCCGCGGCGATGGTGAGCCCAATGACGCCGTAGGGATAGACGCCAAGCAACGCGAACATGTTTCCGCGCGGCACGACGCCATGATAATACTCATCGATGTATACTGGACACCACCCGCTTCCCAGCGCCAGCCGGTAGGCGGCGATGGCGTTGTCTCCGGTCTTCAGACTTTGGTTGCTGAACAGCACCGGTTCCGACACAACCAGCACCTCGCCCTCGCCTTGGGAAAACAGCGCCGCCACCGGGTATTCCTCGGCGTCGCTGGATCGGTTCGACGCCGCGCTCACATAAAGGACACCGGCCGCGTCATCAAGCTTCGATCCCTCGAGATAACGCGCTCGCGCGGGCAGATGGACGGTGTCCACGTCCTCAACAAACGGCGCCAGCCGCCCTTCGGCGCGCGTCTTGTATTCGGTGTCGGGGCGCCGGTAAAAGGCGAGCAGATCTATCCGGAGACCTTCGAAGAACTCGGGACCGCCCCAAGGCGTCGGGGGTAGCTGCTCTCGGTCCGGTTCGCCGAGCCGGCTTTTCACCTTGAGATCGCCGAGCCCCAGCACTTCACGCAGCTTCTCGTCGCCCAGGATTTCCCGAAGCGGATGCGCGGCCTCTGGACTGTCGCCGGACTCCAAATCTTTGTCGTCGTTTTCGTCCGAATCAGCTTCCACATCTTCTGCGTCTTCCCGCCTTGCCAGGGCGGTTCGCATAGACAAGGCGGGCGATGCGAGGACGAGTTCGCCGCCATCCTTCACCCAGGCGCCCAGCATTTCGAGGTATCGTTTCTCGATTTCAAGGCCGACGAGGTCAGGCGACAACAGCAACACGCGGCGTTCGCCTTCGAACAGTTTGCCCGGCGGCCTCTCCCAGCGGGATACATCGTGGTCCAGCGCATGCATAAGTTCGTAAAGCGCGCGGTAGCCGGCGGGCGTGCCGGTGTACGAGTCGGCGTCCCAGCGCCGTGGGCTCGGATCGGTCCACGTGTCGATGGCCTGGCCCGCAATAGCCAGCAACGCCACCGCGGTGAGAATAACTGCAACGACCCGGGCTGGAGTCATGACGCCTTCTCCTCGATCGAGTCCTCGAGTCGCTGGGCCAATGTCTCGTACGCGCTTTGACAGCGCTCGAAATCATGCGCCGCGAACGGTGCGCCGCGGTACCATTTCGTCTCGAGCAGATCGACAAACACGCGGAGGTTTTCGACTACCCAAGGAAGCCGGAAGGTGCGCAGGTACTCGCGATTCGTCAGGCCCCGCCGCAACGGGCCGCCCCGCTTATTCTCGAGCAGGACGAGAGCCGCCAAGTAGAGGCGTCGGACGGCGTCAGCATATGCGCCATCCCGCGCCAGCCGCCGCGCTTCCTCGGCGATCGGCTCTGGATCCGTGGTTTCCCGCGTAACGGTAAACTGGAAGCCGTCCGGGTCCCGGCGGCCCGCCACGAACATGGAATACACCGCGTGACCCAACAGAAGCAGAACAAGGATACTCAGCGCGATCATGATCATCCAGGTGACCCACATCGGCGCGCCCCCAAGCAGTTCACTGAGTTGCTCGAGCCGATTATCGATCCAATTGAATAACCTGCCTAACCACCACGATAGATGCCAGCGCATGTGAGCCGGCGAATCCAGATAATAGGGGCCGGCCTCAAAGACCTCCTCGAGCGTCGCGCGCACGGTGTCCGGATCAGCGGGCGCTGCGCCTGCCGCGTCAGCGTTTGCCCCGCGCCAAACTCCGGTCATGGCGAACCAACTCCTCACAACACAGGTCCTTCCTCGGCCATCTGGCCCGTCTCCCGCACGAGCAGGTCAAGATCCAAATGCTCGATCTGGCTCCGCGCCGAGAAATAGACTGCCAAGCCCAGCAGAATGGAGCCCATTTGTATGATACTTTCGAGAAGGCCTTCGAGCGCCACCGCCACAACCGTTAACACGCCGGGCGGAAGCACGGCGCTCCAGCCCGAGACCCCCATCGAGATGATAGCAATCATAAGCACGATGACGAAACCCTTGAGCTTATGTCCATTCATCAGATGCATGCTGCGGCGGAATCCGTCGATGACGCCGGAATTCTCGAGGATCAGCACGGGCATGTAAACGAACCAGATGAGTTGAAGGATAACGCCGGGAATGATGCACATCATGTAGCCGATTCCGACGGCGATGTTTAGCAACACGACTCCCGGGATGACCCGCCGCGCCGTTTCAAAAGCGCGGCGCCAAGATTCGCGCGCCGTCACGGTTTCGTCGCCCATGTACAATCGGCTGCCCGCGTGCGTTACCGCCGCTGCGGTAAGCGGCAGCACCAGCGCGATGAACAGCCCCAGGTAGATCATGAAGAATAGCCCGCCCCCAAGAAACGCCCACGGCGAGATCATCAAAGCATCGGGATCGGCCGGAATGGGCTGCGGCCACATCATTCTGTCCAAGATGTACATCGCAATTGCCCCTAGGATGTTATATGGCAGCAACAGGCAGACGGCGATCAGAAAGAACAGCTTGAAGCGATCGCGTATCATCGCGATGGCGTGGTCCAGCATTTCGCCCACATCCAGCGGGCGGATGGGCCCGCGCCAGGACCTGTCTTCCGAGACTGATGCGAATTCGTTCGCCGTCATCGATAGGACACCTCATTCAGCCAAGCGCCCCCTACGTGGGGTACAATCGGGCGCGATCCAGTTCTACGTTTACGCAGCCGCGTTTCTGGCTAGCCGCGCGTGAGGGCTACGATACCAGATGGGCCGGTTCCATGCACCACGCCGCGTGCTTAACCATTTGTGACGGACTGATCCATGGCGCGCCTAATACCGGTCAGATTGGTGGACGCCATGCCCGCCAGTGTATGCTGATTGGGCCGTATATAATCACAGACTAACCGCTGAAAAAGGGGGGCGTTATGCGAACCATTACATGTATCGCCGGAAGGTGTTGCGTAACCTTGGCCATGAGCCTGATGGCGGCCGGCGCTGCTGGCGAGTATGTACTTGACTGGGACGACGACGGTATGGTGACGGTGGATGGCGAGCGGACGCTGATTCTCGGCTTGTATCACATCCCGAAGTCGGACGAACCATTCGAGGAGATGGCCGACACGGGGTTTAATGTGGCGCGTGTTGGCGCGGACCGCATGGACGCCGCGCACGAAGCGGGTCTGATGACTTGG
>PUMX01000414.1 GCA_003552485.1 Candidatus Hydrogenedentota bacterium | reverse complement strand
TTTGCGGGAGCAAGCGGCGGCTTCTTCCCCATTGACAGGCTTCCTTTTCGACGAGGAACCCGCTCAGTCGTAGGCCGGGTTCGCATGGACAGGTAAGAAATGAAACCAACACCCCGTCCCTTTTCACAAGAGGAGAATAAGGGGGTAACTATATAACCAGGCAGTTCGTTTACTCATTACTGCTGGAAGCCATCTCTATGAGCGAGAAATTACTAAACCAACTCAACGAATGGCCGCGCGAACGCGTGCTCGAACTCGTCGAACGCGCGACCGTGGCCGATGTCGATAAAGCGTTGGCCAAGGAAGAGCGGGGACTGCGCGACCTCGCCGTGTTGTTTTCCCCGGCCGCGGATTCCCGCCTGGAAGCCATGGCGCAAGAAGCGCAACGGCTTACCCGCTGGCATTTCGGGCGGACCATTGGTCTCTATGTCCCCCTCTATCTTTCCAACGTGTGCGGGGCGGACTGCGCTTACTGCGGCTACGCGGTGCGCAGCGGTAACAAAGAACGCCGCGTAACCTTGACGCCCGAACAGATTCACCAGGAGTGCGCGCAACTCGCGGCGCAGGGGTTCCAAAGCGTCTTGCTGCTCACGGGCGAAGCGCCCCGCGTGGTCAAGGTGGAGTACATCGAGCAAGCCGTGGCCATTGCCCGGCAGTATTTCCCCTCCGTGGGGATCGAGGTGTACTCGATGGATTACGAGAGTTACAAACGCTTGGTGGATGCCGGCCTGGAAGGCGTCACCATCTACATGGAGACGTACGACCGGGAAACCTACCGCCAAGTGCATCTCCTCGGCGCCAAGAAGGATTACATGTACCGATTGGGCGCCAGCGAACGGGCCGGCAAGGCGGGCGCGCGGAGCTTGAGCATTGGCGCCTTGCTGGGTCTGACGGATTGGCGCGTGGACGGTTTCCATGTCGCCATCCACGCCATGCACTTGCAAAAGAAATGCTGGCAAAGCGCCATCGCCATCTCGTTTCCCCGGCTGCGGCACGTGCCCAAGCGTTTCCAAATTCCGGCGTTGGTGAGCGACAGGGAGATGGTGCGTCTCATGCTCGCGCTGCGGTTGCTTCTGCCCGAGGCAGGGTTTAACCTGTCCACTCGAGAGACCGCCGCATTCCGCGACCGGCTGATCCCGCTCGGGGTGACCACCATGAGCGCGGGCTCCTCCACCCGCCCCGGCGGATACTCCAGTTACGGAGAGGAAACGCTTGAACAGTTCGCCCTCGAGGATCGCCGCACCGCCGGGGAAGTGGCGGAAGCCATTCGGCGCGTGGGATACGCGCCGGTATGGAAAGACTTCGACCAAGCTTTTGATACCGCAGTACCGGACTAGGTATCCGTGGCCATCCTTACATTCTCTTGGAACGATGAGTTAGAGCCGCAACCCGTAGGGAGATAGGATATGCAGGTTACGATAAATGGCGAGAATCGCGACGTAAAGGAAGGCCTCACCGTATTGGCGTTGTTGGAGGACTTGGAGTTGCAGCCCGAGGCCATGGTGGTGCAACGCAACGCGGACGTTATCGAGCGTAGCGATTTCGCCGCCACCCAGCTCGAAGAGGGCGACGTCATTGAGCTTGTCCGGTTTGTCGGGGGCGGTTGATGGAGCACGCCACGCGCATGGCCCGGTTCGCGGCCGCCGATCTCTACGTGGTGATCACCGAAGCATTCTGCGGCGGCCGCTCGGCTCTGGACGTGCTCGACGGGGTCCTGAACGCGGGGGTGACGCTTGTGCAATGCCGGGAGAAGGATCTCACAGACAAAGCGTACGTCGAACACGCCCAAGCCTTTCGCGAAAAGACCGAAGAAGCGGGCGCGTTACTGATTATTGATGACCGGGTGGACATCGCCTTGGCGGTCGAGGCCGACGGCGTCCACCTCGGCCGACAGGATCTGCCTGTCGCCAAGGCCCGCACCGTGGCCCCTGACCTCGTCATCGGAGCCTCCAGCCATAGCTTGGAGCACGCCATGGAGGCGCAGGAGGCGGGGGCCAGCTATGTGAATATTGGTCCCATTTTTGGCACCCAAACCAAGACCGGCACGGCTGATCCCGTGACTCCCGCGATGATCAGCCGCGTCGCGCCTCATCTACGGATTCCCTTCACTACCATGGGCGGCATCAAAGCCCACAACATCGACGAGGTCCTGCGGCAAGGCGTCCGCCACGCCGCCGTCGTCACCGCCGTGACCGAGGCCCCAGACGTAACCGCCGCCGCCAAGGAACTCCGCCAAAAAATCCGCGCCTACCGCTGACCGGCAAAAGCTTCGGGCGGACACCGTCCCGCGCCCCTGGATAATCCTGTCTATTCCAGATCGAGTTCCTTGATGAAGATGTTGGCGAACTCGATGGGCGCGCCCGCGTCCTGTAAACCGATGGGGCCTCGGCGGGGGATATCAGGCATGTGCGCATCCTCGACCACTACCTCGTCATTCAAAACCACCGTGACGCGATCGCCTTGCATCGTGATCTCGAAACGGTTCCAATCGCCCGGAGAACGGTCTGCGTTCACGGTTGGCGTGGCTGCGCGCCGGACTTCCGCGGCTAGGGATTCATCCGCGCGATACCCATGAATTTCGCCCGATCCGATGGGCCAGGACCAGATATTCACTTCCGCCTTGGAACTACCACGCAGGTAGATGGCGCTTTCGCCCGCGTCCATCACTTCCGTTTCCTCCGGATTACCGTCCTCGTCCAAGGCGACGGTTCCATCGGACTGGATGACGGGGCGCATGGCGGACTCCGCTTCGCCCGTGAGCCGCCAGTCGGCGATCAAGACGAAGTCTTCGAACGCCTCCTCCGTCCACAGATCCGCGCCGCCGGCTTCGTTCTCCCCCTCGTTGGCCAAGCGCCAGTCATCCGGCCGCCAGGGAATCTCCTCCCCCGCCTCTTGGGCCCAACCCCGCAGGTCCAGGCCGCTGTACAAGCTGCGGAAGCCCTCGGCCTCTGGGGCGATGTCATCCGGCGAGGGGTTGGTCGAGGGTAGCTCCTTGATCCGGATGTTTCGGAAATGGGTTTCGGCCCCTTCCGATTCCAGGCAAATGTATCCCTTGCGGAAGTGGGCATTCGTGGCGCCGTTGACCTCCTCACCGTTTACCTCCAACGCGATGGCGCCGTCGTTGCATGTCACGCGGTAATGATTCCATTCCGGGGACGAATTGGCCCGCCATTCGCTAGGCAAGCTGCGCATCCATCCGTTGGGGTGCGGATGCCGGGGCTCCATGGTTGCGCCATGGATGCCGAAGATGTCCCCGTGGCTGGTGTAATTCTCCGTATTGCGTCCGTCGAGGATTTGGATCTCGATGGCCCGCGAGAACGGCTGGCCCACGGCGGGCAGCGGATTGCTCCAGACGAACAACCCCGAGTTGCCCTCGGGCTCCATATGACGCCATTCCAGCTCCAAAACGAAATTCTCATACATGCGGTCCGTCCGCAGAATCCCCATCGGCTCCCCCGAACAGATGATCATTTCGTCGCGGACGGTGAAGGTCTCCGGCGCGCAATTGACCTGCTCCCAGCCCGACAAGTCCGCACCGTTGAACAAGAGTTCCCAGTCGTCCTCGGTGTCCTCCGCGCGGACGTCCGTCCCCGGTAATCCCAAGCACAAAGCGGTAAGCAATACAGGCAATAGATGAATCGCGAAACGAGGGGCGTGCATTTTCAATTCTCCAAAGGTGCGAAACACGAGTGAAAGGGCCGTTTGTCGATAAGGCATCATAGCAAGCGGAAGTATGGCGCGTCGAATCGGGGCTC
>PUMX01000531.1 GCA_003552485.1 Candidatus Hydrogenedentota bacterium | reverse complement strand
GCTTCGATCTCCATGTATCGGCTCATGGGCACATACCGGATGACTGTGCCCAGGGGATCCAGGGGTTCCTCACGGTCCTCGTCGCCGGTGACCACCGCAAGGCGGGTGTTCGCCATTCGCCAGCGGGCGTTCAACACGCGCAGGCCGGTGGCGAGCCAGCCAATGTCCGCGGTGGCGGCTAGGAAAGAATACGGCGATTCACGGAAGGGATCATAATCGCCGGGATGGTGGTGCAGCGTCCCGTGAGGCACGAAACCAAGCACCGGCAATTCGGGGCGTTCCCCGCGTTGCTCGAGTATGCGGTACATGCCTTGGATGCCGTAGGTCTGGGCTTCCATGTTAATGAGCAGAACGCCGTTAGCACCCGCTTCCAGCGAATCCTCGAGGAACGCGTCCATTGCGTCATCGTTCCCGATGCGCGCGTCCTGAATGTCGAGCCCGACGCCTTGTTCCTGCGCGGCCTGTTCGAGGGTTTCGGTGTACAGGGCTTGGCTGGCGTCCGAGTCGTATTCCATGCCCGGCCAGCCCGTCTGCAGGTATTCGCCAGGCGGTGATTGTATGAAACCGACGCGTATGAGCGCCTTGTCCGCGCCGTCGCCCGGAAGTTTGGGCGCCCCCATGACCGCTTGAGCGCTTGCGCGGAACAAACCGTTACCCAGCGCTAGCGCGGCGCCTCCGGCGACCCCGGCGCGCTTCAAGAACTGTCGGCGTCCCAGTAATGGGCAACCCTTGTTCGCACAGTTCTCGGCATCTTCACCACGAAACCCATGGATCATGGAAGCATCCCCCTGTTCTTTAGCTTCGGCTTACCTTAGCTTGTTCGGGCAATGACGTGGCCCCTTGTCCCACTGACAGACTAACTCTAGCCGCGTCCGCACGGCATGTCAATTGACCATCGGCTTAAACGGCGTATACTGAAAAGGCGCGGCGCCTGGCTTGCCCACATGAGGTACGAGCGGGTATGCTTGCGCCTCGAAGCCCAAGCTGTATGCGCTACGTGACGACGGGACGCTCAAACTCTTGGCCGCAGTAGAGGCAGCGCCAATGTTTGCTGTTCGACACGCGTTGGCAGGTGGGACAGCGCAGCGGGTGGTGCTTCATTCGGCCGTCCGCTTGCCCATCGCGCATATCGACTTCCTCGATCTTGCGCTCGAGTTCCTCGCGGGTGATGTTGAGCCGTTCGCTGAGGATTTCCCACAGGGCTTGATTAAGGAGGTTAAGGCGTTCAATCTGGTGGTCGATTTCTTGGATGTGCCGCTTTTGCCTTGCGGCATCGACCGAGGTTTGAGGCGCTCGAATCTCGTCGGTGACGCCGTCCATCCACATGAACCCGGGTAATGGCATTCCTAGCTTCCTTTCTAGCGTTGAGTGGCGCGCCCGAAACGGTGGCCGGAGGTCAGCGTAAGCGGGTTCACGCCAAAGCCGGCCCGCTTTTGTTAGGTCAGCGGCTAGTGTATGGTGTTATTGTAAGCTAAATTCCCACAGTCAACAATGTTAGCCTTGGCGGCGCTCAGCGACGGCTAGGCTCGACGACGGAAAGCCTGTGATGTTTTGTGGTTCTGATTGTATTGATTACCAAATATTGCCGTGTGACGGTGGTCACTGGGATAGGGCCGGATTCGATCCGTGAGCACGGACGGCAAGACCGATGAAGAACTGATGGCGCTGTTGCGCCGGGGCCGGCAGGCGGCGTTGACGGTGCTTGTTGAGCGGTACCAGAACGACCTTTTCCGCTTTTGTGCGCATTATCTCAAGGATGCGGAATCCGCGCGTGAGTTGACGCAGGAGACGTTCTTGCGCGTGTTTGCGGCGCGGGACCGGTTCGATGAAGCACGATCGTTTCGGCCTTGGGTGCTGCGCATTGCGCGCAACCTCTGCCTGAACGAACTCAAGCGTAGACAGGCCGTACGCATGGAGCCGCTTGATGAGCGCGGCGGCGTAGCCGGGCGCGAGGACGGTAGACTGCCAGCTTCTGCGGCTCATGGACCGGAGGCGCTGGCGATCAGTGGTGAACGCAACGCAGCTCTTCAGGCGGCCTTGAACAGCCTCGACGACGAGTCGCGGGAGATCGTTGAGTTGCGGTTTTTCCACCGCATGCGGGCCCGGGAAATAGCCGCGATCGTGGGGAGAACGGAAGGCGCGGTCCGCACACGGTTGCATCGCATTCTCGAGCGGCTGCGCGCCGATTTTGCACGCGAAAGAGAAGACCTTTGACGCCATACACCTGCAAAGATTGCGAATACGCCATGGCCGCGTTTCTGGACGGCCCGTTGAGCGGTGAGGAACTCGCGGCGCTCAAGGCGCATTTCGCCGTGTGCCCGGATTGCCGGCAGGCGTACGAATCGCATTTGTTGTTGGGTGAGGCGCTTACGAGCCTTGGGGAGGCGGAGACTGCAGGGCTTCCCGGTATTGACGTCATTAACTCGGTGATGGACGGTCTGCCGGAAACTCTTGGCGCTTGCCCGAGCGCACGCTCGAACGTGCGTTCGTACTCGGCCCGCGCTGGTGTCCGGCGGCCACGGGCCTGGTTGCCGGTGCTGCTCGCCGCCGCATTAGCGGTGGGCTTTTTGGGGGTGGCGCATCTGTTGCTTGCGCCTCCCGATCCCGGCGCGCCCAGCATTTCTCATGCGCCAGAGCCGTCCATCGGCGAGCAGGTCTTCGAGGCGCCCTCGAACGAAGAACCGCCAAGGCTGCCTGAAGCGGAAACCTCTCTGGAGCCAATGGACTGGATTGAAACGGCGTTTCCGTCAATGCCCGAGGAACTGGATGAACCCCTTGAGAACAATCAAGCCGATCCCGAGGTCATCACGCTTGATCATGTGCTGGCCCTTCGCCGTGACGCCGCGTCTGACAGCGAAGCCCGCGAGGAATTGCTGCGGCTGGCCAGTTTGACAGAGGACCAGGCGCGGGAGGTCGCCGAGTCAGGCAGGCCCAAAGCTGCCGTGGCTGCGAGTCAGTCATTGCCTCCCGGCGAGGCCGAGCAACACCTGCTCACAGCGGTGGGGCGGTTGCCCGAGGAGCCATACGCGCAGTTTGCGGTGGCCCGTCACTACGCCGAGCGCAGTCTGGCGGAACCGGAGGAGCTGGAGGTGGCCCAAGCCGAAACAGCGGCGCTGGGCGAACTGGATCCCGACAATGCTTTGCCTCATTATCTGCAAGCGCGGCTTCTCCTCGATGGGGGCGATTTGGATGGGGCGCTGGCCGTGTTGAACGAAGCCCGAGAACTCGAGCTGGCTAGCGGGTACGCGCTGGAAGGAGCGCAATACAGAGAAGAGGCGTTGCGTGAAAGTGGGTGGGACGCGGGCGTCGCCCGAGCGCTCGCCGCCCTGACCGCCGGTACGCACGAGTATGCGTTTCTCCATGACTTGGGGACTGAATTGCTGGCCTATGCCGACGAGTTTACCAGGGCGGGGGATCTGCATACGGCCCAGGAGATCTTCGAGTCGGTGAATCAGTTTGGCGCGCAATTGGAGTTCGGCGCCATGTTTAGCCAGGAGTTGGTCGCCGGACTTGATTTGCAGCGTGCAGCGCTTGACGGGCTGCAGGTAGTCTCTCAGAGCCTGGGCGTGCAGGAAAGGTTTGAGACCTTGACCGCCCAGACCTACGAATTGGTTGCGGCGATAGAAGAAGCGCGAGACTTCTTTACCTCGTTCGATGAATTATTCGCCGGTGAATTTGACCATTTACTTCACGGCGAAATGGATGGACAAGCTTTGCGCCGGGTATCGGGAACAATATTGCAGTTCGGTGATTTGGATTTATTCCGGC
>PUMX01000273.1 GCA_003552485.1 Candidatus Hydrogenedentota bacterium | reverse complement strand
TTTCCAACTCGCGAAAGAAAAGACGAACCATCCACTTGAACAACCGTCCCTCATAATTCCGCCACTGCTGGCTCTTCCAAGCCGTACCTGAACTGCGCATGTTGACATGCGTCGTCCGCCAGGGTTCTTCGGCGAACAACACGTTGCTGTCAAGTTGCCTGAGTACGTTTACCAGCCCTTCCAGGGGATACCAGGTCATCTCCTTCTGCTCGCGCAGCACGCACGCCACGAGCGCCCGATGATACGTTCGCCGTAGACTGTTCTTTGGCAATCGGCCTTCAAGCGCTTCGAAAACTTGGGGAAAGAACGTCTTGAGGTCGGCAAGCCCCTGAGACTGCAGGAAAGCGCGAAATACGTCGCGTGACCGGTCGCCGCGCATTTGTTGCGCCCAAATCTCGGCCATGGGCGTCGTTTGGAGCCGCCCGCTTTTCACTGTTACGCAGCCGAGTTCGCGCATCACCATGAGGCCCAAGTCAAACCCGTCGCTCGACTGCCCAACTTCTCGAATGAGTTCGTGGGCTTTGGCCTCGTCGGTGCGGTGTATATCGCCCGCAGCCGTGACGCGCGGCGAAAGCACGTCCACGATGCGCAACGTCTCCAGAATCATCGTGGTGACTTGGTCCGCGCCGCCTTGCGTCGGTTCATCGAAATCCTCATCGGCCGTGGGGATCCCCACGCCCAACGGAGGACTTGGCGGCACATGCCGACGGACCAACTCGGGCACGAACAAGGTAGGCATATTCTCGCGGCCATGGCGTTCATCGCGAAGATACTTGAACGAGAACGCGTCCGGCCGTTCTTGCGGACACGCCAACGCCAGCGCGTACCGAGCTATTTCGTCCAGCGCGCGCTCAGGCTCCTTGCGGGCGAACAGCCCGGGACATTCCAAGATATCCGCCGCCGAAACCTCGCCGTTTTCCGCAATGAGATTCAATAGGCGGATGGCCTCGGGAGAACGCTCCTTCAAGCATTGGGCAACGGTATCCGCATCTTCCAAAACGCGCTCGACAGCGCGAATACGCGCGGGTTTGCTCTGGGCGCTCACGCCCCACGCCGAACACATCGACCCGAGCGCGTCGGTAGTGTAGCCGTGCAGCGCCTCTTTGATTGTGTATAGTTGGCTCACTCGATCACCCTTGGCATATGGCCCAGACTTTGAAGGCGCCGAACCACTTCGGCAACGCCCTGAGGCTGAACCACAATGCATGTATCCGACAACCGGTCTCCCAGGTACGGCTCAAGCACCGCGTCGTTCTGGATTTCCTCCAATATGAGTGGGTCCGAGACTTCAATAAGCGCCACTCCACTGTGAAGCTTGAGATTTTCCATACGATTTTCCAAGATAATTGAAAGAAACCTGTATATGCCGGAACGCTCCGTTATCATCACCATGGCCGTGCATGGCCAAGCGCTCCCGTCCGTAGTGGGTCCTCTCCGATCCCGCTCGCGTGATTTGCCTGCACACAGAAAACTGCGCTACTATCTCAAGTTTACACCATACATCATGCGCAGTGAGACATCAGGCGCTACCACTCGGCGGTCGCACCGATAATCCGTGAGGAACCCATAAGCCCATGAACGAACCCGTTCGATGGAACGAGAATGGTCTGTCGATTCTTGACCAAACCCTGCTGCCTACAGAGTGTAGATACATCCGGCTTGCCACTGCAAGTCAAGTGTGGGATGCCATCTTCACGTTGCAAGTGCGCGGCGCGCCCGCCATTGGTATTTGCGCGGCCTATGGTGTGGTTGCCGGTTTCCGCGAGAAGGCGGATGGCCAAGATGATCTGCTTACTATAGTCGACGAAGTAGCGGACTACATCGCGTCTTCCCGCCCTACGGCAGTGAACCTCTTCTGGGCGACGGAACGCCTCAAGCGCGCCGCGAGACAGGCGGATAACGGGGACGCGCGGGCCATCGAATCGAGATTACTGCACGAAGCCCGCGCCATCCAAGAGGAGGAACGGGAACGCTGCCGGGCCATTGGTGACTACGGGGCCGCGCTGCTGAACGACGGCGATAGTTTAATCACGCACTGCAACACGGGCCCTCTCGCGACGGGCGCGTACGGAACCGCGCTGGCCGCCCCGATTCGCGCCCACGAACTAGGCAAGCGCGTGCATGTGTATGCCGACGAGACCCGTCCGTTGCTGCAAGGCGCGCGGTTGACCACTTGGGAACTCATGAACGCCGGTGTGCCGGTCACGCTCATTTGCGACAATGCCGCAGCCCACGTGTTACGGGAGGGCCGTGTGCAGTTGGCGATCGTCGGCGCGGACCGTATCGCGGCCAACGGCGATACGGCCAACAAGATTGGCACCTATGGGCTCGCTTTGGCCTGCGCCGCACATGATACGCCGTTCTATGTGGCCGCGCCATTCAGCACCTTCGATATGGAACTAGCCGACGGCAGCCGTATCCCCATTGAGGAACGCGCAGGCGACGAGATCACCCACGGCTTCGGCCGGCCGACGGCGCCCGACGGCGTCGCGGTGTATAACCCCGCATTCGACGTAACCCCCGCCCGCCTGATCGCGGGCATCATCACCGAGAAAGGCGTGCTGCGCCCGCCATTCGGCGAGCGCATCCGCGAACTTCAGGCGGACTATCAGCAATCCGCGGCGTCGTAGTTCTTACTGTCTTGCGTAGCGCCGGCGCGCATGCCGGCGCTACGTCAGCCATGCGCAGAATCCATCACCGTAGCCGACTGGCGCGGTGCGTCTACTCGGGATCCAAGGGCGTCGGCCAATTGGGCGATGGCGTTCGCTCGCTCTGGAAGAAGTGCTCGAACCACTCGACAACCTCGGGATGTTCGTCGGACACATCGTTCTCTTCGCCAATGTCCTCGGCCAGATTGTAGAGTTCCATGGGCTCATCTACATCGAGCCGCACCGCCTTCCAATCGCCGCGGCGCGCCGCCTGTTGAAAGCCGCGCTCGTGGAACTCCCAATAGAGCGGCCGCTCCTCCAATTCGGGCTGGGGCTGGGATAGCAGGCTTGGAACAACGCTAACGCCGTCGATGTTTTGCGGCGGTTCGACGCCCGCAAGCTCGGCAAACGTAGGCAACACATCAGCAAAGTACCAGATGTCCTCGCTTACCGCTTCCTCTTCGATGACTCCCGGCCACCGCGCCACCATGACAGTGCGAATACCCCCTTCATACAGGTCCCGTTTTAGGCCTCGCAAGGGACCAGAGCTATTGAAGACGCTTTCGTAACGATTCTGCGCGCCGTTGTCCGAGCAGAAGAACACAATAGTGTCGTCATCAATATCCAGTTCCTTCAAAAGGTCAAACATCCGCCCCATATCCCGATCCACGCGAGTAAGCATGGACGCGTACACCTTCTCTTCTTCGCTCCAATCGGTATCCTCGGTGTACGGCTCTAACTCCGGAATCTGCCAACGGCTGTGCGGCACGGTATAGGGAAGATATAGGAAGAAGGGAGCGTCGCCGGGACCATGACGCCGGATGAAATCGAGAGCGAAGTCCGTGAACAAGTCGTGAACGTACGTCTCCTCCGTCTCGAAGTGCTCACGGGTCCCGGTATTGCCTTCCAGGTGCTTCTGTTCCTCGTTATGCCAGACAAACTCGGGGTAGTAGGAGTGAGCCCGCGCCTGGTTAAGCAGACCCAGCCATTCGTCAAAACCTTGCCGGTTGGGCACGCCTGTCGTGCCGGGTTCGCCCAGTCCCCACTTGCCGGTAATGCCCGTGACGTAGCCCGCCGCCTTGAGCACCTCCGCCACCGTAACATCGTCTTCTGTGAGGGG
>PUMX01000284.1 GCA_003552485.1 Candidatus Hydrogenedentota bacterium | reverse complement strand
GCGCAGATAGCCAACGTCACACACGATCAAAGCGGCGTCCCGCGCGTAGGTCAACACCGCTTCATCCGGCCGAGCCTTCTGGATAACAAGAGGAATGCCCCGCGTGCGCAACCCAGCGCGCGTCTCCGCAAGGCCGTCAAGCATAAATGCATAGTGCCGCCGGTTCGCCTCAGGGAAGTCCGGCGTCAGCCCAAACACGGCAAGCACTGGCAGTTCGTATTCGTTGCCCGCATCGATAGCGTACTCCAGGGCATGGTTCCACGCTGCTCGCTGAGCCTGCTGCATCCAATAGAGGACGTAACGCCCATGCACAGGATCAGGGCCATCTTTAAGCCACGCTATACGATCCGGCTGAATCATGATTACCCTTATCACCGCCAAGAAAACTTCCTGGCGAATCGCCGCAGACGCTGAACGCATCACCGCCTCGATCGCGATGGATGCAGCGCCTCATCCAGATACGGTATGATACCGTATGATAATGGTGCATGCTACGCTCCAGTAACGGAAACCAAGTGAGGAACATACAGACTCATGACACTGCGAATTCTTGTGACCGCCACCGTGGCCCTAATGCTGGCCGCCTGTGATCCGGGCGCACCGCCCGACCCCCGTGAAATTGAAGAAGCCCAAGACCCGGACAGGGAACTGGGTGCAGCCGCGACCTTAAACGTCGGCGATGTAGAGGCGCAAGTGTGGGTCGAAGGCACGCTCGACCCTGAGTTTGACGACCCGAATGTGGAGGTCATCGAAAGGGTCGACCAGCGCCAACGCCGGAATCTCGTGGAAATAACAGTAGCACCGCCCTACCCCGACGAGCTCTGGCTGCTTTACGAGACAACGGCGGTCCGAACATTCCCCGATACGCCGGCCGTCATTCGCACGCGCATCCTTCGCGACGGTGAAGAAATCGGACGTATTGCCGGTGTATTTGGCGCGGAAGCCCATCTTGCGGACTACAGCACGCGTGTGGACGCGCTTGAAGGACTCGACGAAATCCCGGATAGGCTGCTGATCACCACGGAAGGCGAATCGCTTCTTATGCCCGCGGGAACCGAAACTGAAGAGCTGGATCCGTGGGAAGCGACCACTCAGCCTGGCCGCCGCTCGAACTTCGTCTATTGTAATCCCATCCGTATCGAGTTTCTCGAAGCCGAAGAGGATACTCCGGAAGACACGCCGGACGCGGAAGCCGACGAGGAACCCGAGGAAGAGCCGGCGCCTGATGAGGAGCCTCAATTGGATGGTGACGAAGAGGATGAAGGCCCTGCGGATGCGGCCGAAGCCACCAATGAAGATGGAGACGCGAGGTAATGAACATCGTGTTTGTCGGGGCGCATCCCGACGATGGCGAGATTCTCGCGGGCGGAACAATACTGAAATGGATCGCCGCGGGGTTTAACGTCACGGTCGTTTCAATCACGAATGGGTGCGCCGGGCACTATAGCGAGGGCGGCCGTGCGCTGGCGCAACGCCGTGAGAAAGAAATGGCGCGAGCCGCTTCTATTGGCGGTTACCACTACCGAATGTTGAACGTGAACGATAGTGAGATTCAGCCGGTTCTCTCACTGCGCCATACGATAGTCCGCTTGTTACGGGAACTTGAGGCGGAAGTCATTGTGACGCACCGGCCCTGGGACTATCACCCTGATCATCGGTATACGGGACAACTTGTACAGGACGCCGCATTCACTGTAACCGTGCCCCATATCTGCTCAGACACGCCGCGCTTGACCCATAACCCCGTTATCCTATTCGTGATGGATAGATTCACGCGGCCGGTGCCGTTCTCGCCTGATATTGGCGTCGATGTCACGGATGTCATGGATACGAAATGGCGGCTTATGGACGCCATGGAATCACAGGTTTATGAATGGCTCCCATGGCTACGCGGCGCTTTAGATGAGACGCCTGTAGACCCTGAGGCCCGGCTCGAATGGCTGCGCAATACGTGGGATCCGTGGTTTCACGAGCACACAGACACCTACCGCCACAGCTTGACCCGTTGGTACAGTGAGCCCAGCAGCGCCATCACGTACGCCGAGTACTTCGAGTGTTGCGAATACGGGCGTCAGCCCGTTAACGAAGAATGGTTCGCCTTATTCCCGTTTCTGGCGGAAACGGCCGGACAGCCCCCCGAACACAATCCCGCGGGTTCATGACCGAGGAACGAAACAGATGACGAGATTGTTTTGCCTCGCCACCGCGATGGGCTTGGCGCTGTCCTTTGCGCTGCCCGTCGGCGCGCAGCAGGATTATCACGCAGCTATTCGCACTTATGGCGAAGCCACAGTCGACGCCAGGCCGGACTGGGTCGAGTTTTGGATGCACTGGGAGCGCTCCGCGGACACCGTGATCGCGCTCGTCAATGCTGCCCAAGGCCTCGAGGAACGGGTGATTGGGGCATTAGAAGAAAACGAACTTGCGGCCGATGAGACGCTTGTGGGAGAACCACAGATTCTCGACGCAGCCCGACCGGCGTTGCGCCGATCAGTACGAGTTCGATTCCGCGCCGCGCCTTTCTTCGGACGCGACAACGGCCCCCAGGAACTTGCCCAACTCTGCGACGCAATGCGCGCTATATCCGAGACGCTCCAAATGCGGCTGGCGGGTCCACGGCTCGAGCTGCGAGATACCGACGCGCTCGCGCGCAACGCCGTGGCCAGAGCCGTGGAGAACGCCTACCCGCTAGCGGAAAACACGGCGGAACTCATGCAAAGCCGAATTTCAGCGGTGGAGACCGTCGAAATCCTCGAGATCCGCTGGGAACGAACCGTCGAGGGCGAAGACGAAGCCGCGCTGCGGGATCGGATCACGTGCTCTGCGCAGGTCCGGGTAACATACAACTTCGGCAATTGACCCCTCGAAGCTCCGCACCGCCGTAATCACCAGCCCCAAAAGGAGAGCGGGCTACAGCGCCGGATCGTACTGTTCGCTCGAGGCAGCGTTGATGATCCGGCCAATAAAAGAATCACCCTCAGGATCGGCATCTACCTCACAGAGCCCGGAAAGGCGCATTATTAGGCCCGTTCCGGCCGCGTACTCCAATCCTCCACCGTGAAGCCGGGCGGTTTCTTGCGCCATCCTAAGCGCGTCGGCGGCGCGAAAGCCGTCCGTTTCGGCGCTGAGAGCCTCGAACGCGGATCGCTGGGTCCGCTCGGCCATGGGACCGACGCCATGGACAGTAATAGCGCAACCGCCATCATCCCCCTCAATGGTAAGCGTTAGGCGCCGGCCATTTTCAGGCTCCCGTTCAAGCGCCGTCATCGCATTATCGATAAGGCATATCAGCGCCATTGCCAGTCTTGAGCGATCAGCACGCAGGAAGATGTCCTCGCCCTCCACATGTAACGCCCATTCAATGCGCCGCAGCCTTAGCTGGTGCTGATAGAGCGTCATCATGTCGCTTGCCAGCCTTCCGATACTGAGCTCGGTTACCTCTCCCCCGTGCATACGCACCGTATCTCTGAGGAGCGTAAACAAGCCCGAGCACCTTTGCACGGCGGTGATGATTTCGTCAACGCTCCGATCGTGGGTTTCTGGGCAGGCGTTCATTGCTAGAAGCTCAGCATGAGCCAGGATAGCTCCAAGCAGATTGTTCGCATCATGGGTAACGCCGCCAATGCAGCGGCTCACTATAGCATGCGCGAAAGCGTCTTGTTCGCATGCGCCGCCGCCACCCGTCGGCCGAACACCCCTCACCTGCGCCGCTTCCATCCCTGAAGAATTAGCCATTCCGTGTGCCCCCCGTTCTGATGCGAAACCGATGGTT
>PUMX01000410.1 GCA_003552485.1 Candidatus Hydrogenedentota bacterium | reverse complement strand
TCCTCCAGGAGCCCGCGGATGCTATTTCGGAGCCCATACCGCGACCAATCCACGTAACCGCTGGGATGCTTCACCGGATCGCAAACCGCCACAATGCGTATTCGCGGATCGGGGATCAGCGACGTCAGCTCGTTCAACTGTTGCGTGCCGCACCCTATCAAGCCAAGCGTGATCTTGTCGCTCGGCGCCACGTGGTTGGTTCCGCCGAGCACATGACGCGGAACCACCGTAAAGGCCCCCGCCAAGCCCGCGCGCGTAAGAAACTGCCGCCTGTCCATACCCGTTCCCCTGCTCGAATCCGTACGCATTACCGCACCCTCCTCGATTCAACCCGCCATCGGTTGACGCGGCCCGCTTTCGCGCCGTGCCGCTCTTCCACGGAAGCACTATGACACGTTTCCAGCCCCCCGTCAACACCGGCCCGGGAAGCACACGGAGAGGGATGAACCGCGAATGAGCGCCAATTCACGCGAATGAACCGGAAAACTCAGAACCACTGATGAACACGGGTTAACACGGATGTATCAACTCTTCTGTAAAAGAGCGATTTTCCGTGTCCTTCCGTGTCCTTCCGTGTGTTCCGTGGTTGCATCCATCGGTGTTTATCCCTGTTCATCCGTGGTTCTCTTCCTTCCCGGCGCCCGCCTTCGCGGCAGGGGCGCGTTCCCGGCTGTTCGTCATTCGTGTGACCTCGCGCCGAGGGTAAGCACGAGATCCCACGCCTGCCGGTCTTCCTGGCGTGTGACGCCGCCGTGGTCGCGGTGGTTCTCGCCCACGGAGTAGATCCGGCGGGAACCGTCCGGCCGGACCACATAGCGCAAGGGTTCGCCGTCAAAGCAGAGCAGGTCACGGGGCACCTCGTCCAAATATTCGGGGACCAGTTCGCTGAGGTTCTCTGGCCAGCGTTCATGCTCCAGCCGGAACCGTTCCACGGCGATGGCGGTTTGGGCGAGAGAGAAAGAGGTTCGTGTGCGCCATTCGGACTCGAGGGATCTAACGATGCTTGAGACATGCATCTCGCCCAACATGGCTACAAAGGACGTGTACATGTCGTCCCGAAACGGCGCCTCCATTCTTCGCAATTCCTCGCCATTGCGAGGAAGACCGGTTGACGTATCCAAGACCTTTGAATAGAAGTACAACACAGGGACCTGATTCGCCGTCACCGGAATCACGAGGCTGTTGACAACCCAGTCGGAGTCAATGGAACGAGGCGCGTCCTCGTCATCATAGTGATGCAACCGACCGAGTTGTGTTAGCTGCCAGGCGCGCTCCCCCATGAAACCATGGCGCAACATCCAGTCTTCCGCATGGGCCGCGAGGACGTCTTCAAAACCCGCTTGCAGCCGCTGTAAGTCCGCATCGGTAAGCGGGGCCCGGTTCAGCATGGTTTCAAGGGCTGCATGGGCCGCCCCGAACAAGGCGAACCGGCTAAGTTGCGAAATCACCTCAGGTTCCTTGTTTAACGACTCGGCCAGCGGAAGCATCGCGAGGCAGGCATCGGTGGCTCGGCCAGCATCACCCTTAACCGACCAATACAGCGTGTCGAGCCAGAGCTGCCTCCCGAGCTGGCGCACTTCAGAAAGATGCTCCAGCGACCGGTATATCTCCGACACGTCCATCGGATACCGGGCGGCGGTGGGGCCGTCCTGGGCGATACGCTTTAGCTCCCGTGCGATGTCGGACGTGACGCTATTCCAATAGGCCTCCGTGATGGCCCAGACGTCTTCATCGACGGGTTCGCCAAGGGGAAGATTCTTGCCGACGACGTAAACATAATCGAATACCTGGGGATCGCGCTGAAGACGGCCCTCATCCTCATCCCGTTCAAGGCCCTGCGCCATTGGAAGGAGTTCCTCCTCAACGCCACCCGCGCGTTCCCTGGTCTCTTCCGCCAAGGCCAAGTACTTTAAGGCGGCGTTCTCTTCGTCCGGAATAGGCCGGTAGTAGGTCTCGAGGTCCTCCGCCGTCGCGGGGGCGCCCTGAGCGCGGAGATAGGCCTTATACGCCGGTTCGCGGGGGCCGCCTAGCCATACGACAAGGACCACCGCCGCCCCCGTCATCGCCCACGCGCCGAAGCGCCAGCGCGGCGCGGATTCGCCTTTCCAAAGGCTTTCGTGCTGGCGCGGGTCTTGCGCAACCGCCGCGCCATGCCGGCGCCGGTTGATGTCGAAGAGCAAGGCGGGATAGGGCAACACAAACGCGCTGGCGGGGATCAAGCACGCCAGGGCCGTGTTCAAGACCACAGGACCGGGGAGCAGGCCGGACATTTCCTCACCGGGCGGGGTCAATGGCCCTCGGATGAGCCACGCGGCGCCAACCCATACGGCAATCCAACAGGCGAGCGTCCGGCTGGATAGTAGGTGCTTCCGCCAAGCCAACGCGTACGCCGTGAGCACCATGGCGATGAGACCCACCTCGCCACCAAGCCGCACCGTGAAATGCAACGCCTGATGGACGCTCTCCGGCGCAAGAAGCTCTGCGCCTATGGCGATTATCCCCCCTGCCACCGACAGGAGGATAAACCAGCGCAGAAGCCGGGTTCCCACCGCCATGAGAACCCACCCCACGACCGCGAACAACAACCCCCAGCTCATCAGCGCCCAAAACGCTTCCCGAAGGCTCATGGCGCCGAGCGACACGGTATGCTGGAGCATTTCCAGAAAGCCAAGACCGGTCATTCCGGGGAACAGCAAGACAAAGCCGGCCAGCAGCAAAGGTGCGAAGATCAGGACGTTGGCGCGAATCTTCGCCGACGCATAGTGGGCGCTGCTCATTGGGCGCATGTACTCATACCCTATCTGGCCCGGTTTAAAGCGGAAGCCGAGAACGGCCGAACGAAGGGCATGGAGAAAGGAGGCGAGGAACGTCAGAATCGTTAGGTAGGCGACCGCCATTAATGACCACCCCCTCAACACCTCTTCTCCTTCCAACAACAACGCAGGTACAAGCACCAGCGTCCACAGCCCGATCGCCGTCAAGGGCATGACCCAGCCCACCCGGCGCAACTCGAACCAGGTCTGGGCGGCGAGGGGTGAGGAGAAGGGAGCGAGGTTGGGCGCTTTGCGAAAGGAAAAGCGTTCGGGCCATTCCCAGATCTCGGGTACGCCCACGCGGCGGCCCGTGCGGACAGCCCCGACGGCGAGCACGGAGACGCCATGGGCCAGCGCGGCCGCCATCCCCACGGCCAATAAACCGGGCCCCCACCCGGGTGCGCGCGGGGCGTGAAGCCAAGGCTCGACGTGCTCCCAATGGCCCCAAGCCGTGGTCAAGGCTATGAGCGCCGCCATGGCCAACAGGCTTGTGAGACCCGAGATCGCCGCGCGAAGCCAATCCACGGTTTGCGCGGCCAGATAGAAAAGCACGTACAACAACGCGAGCGAGAGCGCCGGCGCGCCGTCAAAGAGAAGCCGATTGGCCCCGAGGATGATCGCCGTTGAGGCGAACACCAGCAGCGCCCGCCCAAACAAGGCGATGGGCGCCGCCATCCCAACCGAAACCGGGAGGCGCAGCACGCGTTGGGAAAACCCGCCCGTGAGATGGCCCGTGTTGTTGGGATTGAGCACCAACAGCAGGGCGAGCAACGCCGGGGCGAAGTACATCACGCTGGTTAGCAGTTCGTCTCCCCGTCTCCACCCGGCTTCCCCCATCGTGAGTTGGTATTGGAAGGCGTAGCCTATGCAAACCAAGGTCCAGGCGCCCGCAATCGCGCCCGCCGTGCGCACTTCCTCCCACGCCAGCGCCCTCGCCTTCGTGAACGGCGCCCCCGGCGCGCCAAAACGGTTTGTGTATCCAACTG
>PUMX01000460.1 GCA_003552485.1 Candidatus Hydrogenedentota bacterium | reverse complement strand
TTCTTCGTGCTGGCTTACAGCATCAGCTTGATGCGGCGAAAACCGCAGGAGAATCTGGAGGGGCTTACGGTATGGACGATAGCGAAAGCCCGCCGCGAAGACGCCGGGGATTGATTTGACGGTATTCTGTGCCACCGCTCCAACAGTAGGCCGCTCATTCCAGGAATCGACAGGAGACGAACATGGCTCTTCAAGAGAAGACTAAGGCGCAGCCCAACACATGGGACATCGTGGTTGTCGGCGGTACGCCCGGCGGCATTGCCGCAGCCATTGCGGCGGCGCGGTTAGGCCGGTCCGTCGCGGTCGTCGAGTATCACCCCATTATCGGCGGCATGCTTACGAACGGGCTCGGCAAATCCGACATTGAAACGCGCGAAGCTATCGGCGGCCTGTTCCGCGAGTTCACCGCGCGGGTCAAGAAGCACTATGCCACCATGTATGGCGCCAGCCATGAAAACGTGGCGCATTGCCGAGACGGTTACTATTATGAGCCGTCCGTGGCGGAGAAAGTGCTCACTGACATGACTGCTCAAGAGTCGCGCATTCGCTTGTTCCTTCGTCACCGGCTCGATGGCGTCGTGCGGTCCGGTCGCAGCGTGAGGGCTGTTCAAGTAACGGACCGTGACAGTGGGGCACAGATCGAACTGCGCGGCCGATTCTTCATCGACGCCACGTACGAGGGCGACTTGGCCGCGTGGGCGGGCGCGCCGTGCCGCGTGGGCCGGGAGAGCCGCGCCGAAGCCGGTGAGTTACATGCGGGCGCCGTGTACATGGATTACGAGACCGGCGAGTTTCTGCCGGGTTCGACCGGCTTGGGCGACGATCGCCTGCCGGCCTACACGTACCGGCTTTGCCTGACAGATCGGCCGGACAATAGCTACATTCTCACGGAACCGCCGCCGGACTACGACCGCAATCGCTATTTGGGCTACATTGACGATTGGAAGGCTGGCCGGATGGCGCCGCCGAAGGCCGTTCCCGAGGGCCGCGGCTATTACGAGCCAACCTTCAATACCGTCGTGCGCGCCTTGTCGTTTGCCGAACTGCCCAATGGCAAATTCGACGTGAACATGAATCCACGCCCCCTCGGCTTCCCTTTCGCCGAAGAAAACGCAGGATATCTGGAGGCCGATTGGGAAGAGCGCGAGCGTATCAATACGCACTTGCACAATCTCACGCTGGGGCTGCTTTATTTTCTGCAAAACGATCCCGAAGTCCCGGAGGAACACCGTGAACTGGCGCGAAAGTATCACCTGCCGTTGGATGAATTCGAGGATAACGGGCATTTCCCCTGGCAGCTTTACATCCGCGAGGGGCGGCGCATCCTCGGCGAATACACGTTAACCGAACGCGACGTCACCGCCGAACCGGAGTTCGGCCGCGCTCCGGCGCATTGGGACAGTGTTGCAGCGGGTGAATTCCCCATCGACAGTTTCCCCGTGCGTAAACGCCAGTCCGAAGACGATACGGCGCTGGAAGGCTACATACTCATGCGCGATCGATTCACCCTGCCTTACCAAGTTCCCTATCGAATCATGACGCCCCTTGAGCTAGACAACTTACTCGTCCCCGTGGCGGCGTCCGCCACACATGTCGCGTTCTCGACGATCCGGCTCGAGCCCACATGGATGGCCATGGGCCAGGCGGCCGGAACGGCAGCGCACCAAATCCTTGAACAACCCTGCGATGTAGGGGAAATTGACATCGCGGCGCTGCAATGCGAGCTGCTCAACCAAGGGCAGGTGCTTACGTACTTCGAGGACGTGGACCAGAGCGACCCCGCCTGGGAAGCGCTACAGTTTCTGGGAACGCATGGAATCTTCGACAACTACCAGGCCCGGCCTGGCGAATCGATTACATGGAGCACCGCCCTGCAATGGATACTCAAGGTCTCGGGCAATGAGACCGAACCAGTGGACGATGGGTCATCTAACGCCGGAGAGAGTCTTGATCTGGCCGTCGCGGATCTCGACCAACTGGCGGAAGGGTTGGAACTTGATGCGGCCAGTATTGGCGGACAGCCCGATGAACCCGTGAGCCGCGGCGCGTTTTGTCAGTGGCTCTATGAACTGCTGAGGCAACGCTTGTATTGAGCTTCTCTTCCCCCGGGCTCGTAGTAGACCTTGTAGGCCGGCATTTCGCTTCCGGCGACGCGTTGTGGACGGGCGCCGCATTCGCGTGCGCCGGGTTGGGGGTACGGCTATTCGCGAGAGGCGCGCGTGGGCGGTTCGCTGCGCTCTGTATGACGGCGGGCGGGTGCGTGCTCATCGCATTCTCCGCGGCCCCGCTCCCGTATACCTTGTACGCGCTTTGGCTGAGCATCATCATGGGCGCATGGCTGCTCGGCGGCCGGTCAGGCGTCATCCGTTATGCGGCGGTAATCCTTGCGGCGGGGTTCTCCTTGGGCGTGTGCCTCTGGGAGCTTGGATATCACCGGGCGCCCGAGGTGTGCATCGGGCAACGTGGCCGTCTCTATGTTATCGGGGATTCCCTGTCCATGGGCTCGCTGGCGCCAGAAGGGAATTGGCCAGAACGCCTTGGCGCGAGGCTCGGCCTTGAAACAGAGAACTACGCGTTCGGCGGCGCGACGGTGGCCGGCGCCATTGCGAACGCTGAACGCATCAAGACCGACGACGCGCTCGTCATTCTCGCCGTCGGCGGGAACGACCTCTTGGGCGGCAATTTCGCCGGTTTCCGCGACGATCTCCGCGCGCTCATGCAAGCCGCACACGCGGAGGAACGGGAAATCGTGCTGATCGAGCTGCCCCTACCGCCGTTCCACAATGTCTTTGGCCGCGCCCAACGCGCGCTGGCCGCGGAATACGGCGTTACGCTAATTCCGAAGCGCCACCTCGCCCGCGTGCTCTTCACCCCCGGCGCGACGTACGATGGCATCCCCCTCACGGATGACGGCCATGAGCAACTCGCCGAAACCATGGCGCAGTTCTTTCGAGCCCGCTGTGATGATTCGGACCCAACGTGAAGCGCTCGCTCCACCGGGGCTGCCGCCTGCGAGCGACGCCTCAGGAGTCCCCCGTTAAAGGGGCATTGACCGAATGTATGCAAAGCTGTCGAGAAAGGCGGAGGAGCAAACTTGATGATGAGGAATAACTACAAAGAGATTAACCGCTGCAACCAACGTGGCGGCCGGATGCTGTCCATTATTGATCTTCTGGAAGCCGGCTCACTTCAAGAAGAGCTTGCAGTATATCTGTTCAGTGTCGTCAACCGGGCAGACGCCTCATTCATGGTCGGCGCCAATCCCGGCGGCGCCGGTAAGACAACCGTCATGGGCGCCTTGCTGAACCTGGTAAATCCCCGCTATAAACTACAACCGGCCGATAGCCTTCAAAGAATAGAGAAAGCCCTATCAAAGGGCGCGAAGGCGGAGCCCAGATGCTGGATTTGTCATGAAATAGGCAGTGGCTCCTATTACGCGTATTTGTGGGGAGAAGCAGCGCGCGCCTTCTTTGCCCTGTCCGAACATGGGCATATACTCGCGACAAATCTTCATGCCGACACCTACGTTCAAGCCTACAACCAGATATGTCATGACAACAAGGTCCGGGAAAACGATTTCTACCGGATGCAACTCCAGATTTATCTAACTATGGAGAGGAGTCGTAGGGGTCAGCTTACGCGGTGTATAGATACCGTCTACGAAAGTGATGGGCATTCCGAACACCAACTCATATACGATCTCAAAAATTCCTATACACCGCACCCACTGAATGTTTCCAAACTGATCACGGAAGACGACTTCGGGGAATGCGGTCGTATCCTAAGGCATCTAAAAGACAAGGACATTCGGTATATTGAACATA
>PUMX01000561.1 GCA_003552485.1 Candidatus Hydrogenedentota bacterium | reverse complement strand
CCTCGTGTCTGACGAATGTGGATGGGTATTATGTGACCTTGGCCTTGAAGGCCATGCGGCTGGGCGTGGCGATGGCCTATCAGTCCCAGATCGTGACTGAGTATTGCCAAGACATCCTGTATGGTATACCCAAGCCGCACACCGCGCGAGTAGACCTAGGGGTTCTGGATCCGGAGTACGTCAACGCTCTGGTGAATGGCCACGAACCGTTCCTGGGATTCGCCATGATTCAAGTCGCTCGCCAGCAAGAGTGGCAGGACAAGGCCAAGGCGGCTGGGGCCAAGGGATTGCGGATCATCGCCAACATTGAGACGGGCCAGGAGATGATCCAACGCTGGGAAATGGACGATGTCTTTTACGGTTTTACGGGCAATTGGATCAGCCAGGAAGCGGTTCTGGCCTCGGGCGCCGTGGACCTTTTCGCGTGCGATATGAATTGCTCCATGCCGGTGGATCCGGAGTATGCCAAGACGTATCAGTTTGAACTTCTGCCCGTAAGCGATCTGGTCAGCTTCGAGGGAATCGAAGACCGAATTAACTATGAACCCGCCAAGGCCGAGGAACAGGCGGCGGAGCTGTTGGATAGGGCGATTAGCAACTTCCCGAAGAGAGAAGCGAAGGTGAGCCCCATCACCGGTTTGCCCACGAGGGAGGCCACGGTGGGATTCTCCACGGAGAGTATTGTGGAAGCCTTGGGAGGGACCCTCGACCCGCTACTGGAGGCGATCACGGATGGGACCATTCGGGGCGTTGCCGGATTCGTGTCATGCACCACGCTACGGGACACGGGTCAGGATGTACATAGCTTGCGGATGGCCAAGGAACTAATCCAGCGCGATATCCTCGTGCTATCCATGGGCTGTGGCAATGCAGCCATGCAAGTGGGTGGACTGTGCAGCCCCGAGGCAGCTGAGATGGCGGGGCCAGGGTTGAAGGCGCTCTGCGAAAAACTTGGTGTCCCACCTGTGTTGAGCTATGGCGCCTGTACAGACACTGGCCGGATCGCGGACCTGAGCCATGCCGTGTCCAACGCGCTGGGCGGCGTCGCCGTACCCGATCTCCCGGTGGTGGCCGTTGCGCCGGAGTACATGGAGCAGAAAGCGACCATTGACGCCATCTTCGCCCTGGCGTACGGCCTCTATACCTATGTCAACCCCATCCCCAATATAACTGGCGGACCGAATCTGGTGAAGCTTTTGACTGAGGATTTGTCCGAAATCACGGGCGGGCTTCTCAATGTGGAGCAAGACGCCACAAAAGCCTCGGATGAGTTGCTGTATCACATCGAATCTAGGCGCGCCAAGCTTGGCTTAGGTGCAAGTGCCGCTGTCGCGGACTAGCGAAGAGCGCGAGGCAAAAACAAAAGAGACGCGGATCGGCGCGATCCGCGTCTCTTTGTGATTTTGGCGCGTTGGCGTATGCGGGAGCGCCCGCGTGGAAAGATTATCGGCCCAACACCTTCCGGCCCTCGGAGGACTGAATCCCGCTGATAATCCGTTGGAAGCCTTCCTCGTTGCGGCAGGCTGAGACTGCCTCGTCGCGTTCCACTATGCCGTCCTTGTACAGCTTCACGGCGTACTGGTCGAAGGTTGTCATGTCGCCGTCTGTTTCGATGATGTCGTGCAGCTTATCGATCTCGCCTTCCAAGATGGCGTCTCGAACGATGGGTTTGCCGCCGAGCAGCATTTCCACGCAAGGAATACGGCCGCCGCCCTTGCGTTTGAGAAGCCGTTGGCAGACGACCCCGCTCAACGTATACGCCAGCTCCTGGCGGATGAGGTCGCGCTCGTTTTGGGGGAAATAACTAATCACGCGGTTAACCGTGTCCACCGCCGTCATCGTGTGCAACGTGCTGAACACCAAGTGGCCGGTTTCGGCGGCGCTGACGCCAGCGCGGATGGTATCCATGTCGCGCATCTCGCCGACGAGGATGACGTCGGGGTCCTCGCGTAAGGCGCCGCGCAGGGCATTGGCGTAACTGTATGTATCCCGGCCAATCTGCCGCTGGGAAATGAGGCTCTTCTTATCTCGATACACATATTCGATGGGATCCTCAACCGTGATAATGTGGGAGTGTCGCCGGGCGTTGATGTAATCAACCATGGCGGCCAGCGTGGTCGATTTCCCGCTACCGGTGATTCCGCAGACCAGGAACAGCCCGCGATGATGGTTTGTGATGCCTCGGACGATATCTGGAATGTTGAGGTCGGCAAAGGCTGGCGGCTCCTCGGGGATGAGGCGGATGGCCAACGCCATGGTGCCTTGCTTGATGTAGCCGCTGACGCGCAGGTACCCGACCCCCGCTGAGTGGTAGTTGAAGCTGTTTTCGCGTTCGTCCTCGAGCCTCTTCACTTCTGCCTCGCCGCCAAGTTTTAGGACGACATCTCCCATGTCGTCGGCCGACAAGGGCTCCATGTCCACGGGCTCAAGTTCGTTGTCAATCCGGATGTAGGGCCGGGAGCCCGCGCGCAGGTGCAAGTCGGACGCGTTTTTTTCCTCCATGTACTCGATGAGCCAGTTGATGTTTACGCCCGAGGACCGGTACTGGTTCACCGTGGGCCGCCATGACTGCGACCGCAGACTCTGCGCCACATGTTCTTCGATGACGGTATCCACCGGCTTCAGTTGGGCGATCTGAGACCAGTCAAAGGAGGGCAGTGTAATCGAACAGCTGCCGTTGTCCATCTTGACATGCGTCTTGAAGGGAGCCGTTTCAAGGGCCGACTTGATGGCTTCTGGGGTGACCCCGTCTTTTGGATTGAACGCGATGCGTAGGCTGTCCACCCGCTTCTGGATGTTTTCCGCCTTCGCGTACAACGTGCAATTCTGCGTCTTGACCTCGAACTCCATGGGCGGACCAGATTGCCGAATAAGTTGCGTGGCGGCGATGCGAAACACATCAAAAACGGTGTTGGACGAGCGTGTACCTATTACCATGACGTTGGAACTCCTGCTGCTTCGGGCTGGGCCCGGCTTATTTTTGGTGAGCCTTTCCACTTATTGAATACGATTAAGATGTTCCCCCTCTACAATCAACACAACAGCGTAGCATCCGATAGGGCCTACTTCAACGTGTTTGGGCTCGGTATACATCGTATTTGCAATCTTAACCCGCCGGCCAAGGGCGGCGTGTTGATGCAAGCCCGGTTCAATGTTAACCGCATCCGGCCGGTTTCGGCAAGTGGAACATTCACGCTTGTAGAACGGTTTGGCGAGAGCCGGCAACTTGAATGGGGGAATGGGCGACGCGGGACAACAGGACGCTTGGCTTTTGCGCTATCTGAATCGGATTTGCTATCTTGCGAAAGGAAACGAACCACAAGGGGAAATCATGACGAAGGAACAATGGGAAACCTTAGTCAGGGTGACGCAGGGCGCCTGGCGAGGTCCCGCGCCGGTGGGATTTATCATTGATAGCCCTTGGCTGCCGGGGTGGGTGGGCATGGACCGGATGGACTATTTTACCAGCGAGCGTTGCTGGCTCGAGGCCAATCTGAAGGCGATCGAAGCGTTTCCCGAGGTCCTTTTCCTGCCCGGCTTCTGGTCAGAGTACGCCATGGCGACTGAACCTTCGGCGTTTGGCGCGAAGTGTGTCTGGCCCGAGGGGGATCTGCCTTTTGCGGAGCAGGTGATTGACAGTATGGACGAGATGGCCCGCATCAAACGGCCGAATCCGCGTCGGGACGGGCTGCTTCCTTTTGTGATCAAGCGGCTTCAGCAGACCGAGGGGCGCATAAACGATGCGGGGCACGGCATCTACTTTGCGGTGGCCCGCGGTCCGATGAACATTGCCGCTTTTCTGATGGGGACCACCGAATTCTTGACCGCCT
>PUMX01000051.1 GCA_003552485.1 Candidatus Hydrogenedentota bacterium | reverse complement strand
TCTACGTAATGGCCAACAACAAATGATGACCTACCGATTGGAGTAACGGGGCCAATGGAGCGTGTAAGGGGCTTGAGTATGGTCGGGAGACGTTTCCTCTGGAATGGCGTTTGGGCGATCACCGTGCTGGCCGGATTCGTGCTGATGTCCGCGCTGGCCACGGCGCAGGAAGCGCCGGTTGCCGATGCGCCGGATATTGCGGATGAACAATTGGCGCCTGAGGATTTTGAGGGTGCGCCGGAGCCCGCGCCTGCGCCGGAACCCGAACCCGCGCCGGAGCCCGCGCCTGCGCCGGATGTGGAGGAGACGCCGCCTGCGCCCCGGCCTGGCCCGCCGTTGCGGCCACGCGTCAGCGCGCCGGAGCGCCGCGATCCCAGGCTCGAAGGCATTCAAACGCCTGAGCGCGACATCAGCCGCCGGCCCAGGGATGGCGAAGAACTGCAAGATCCCGTTCATTTCGACTTTGAAAACGTGCCGCTCAATAAAGTCATTGAGTCCATTGGGGCCATGACGGGCTTGAATTTCGATATTGACCAGAATATTCAAAGTCCGGTCACGATTATCAGCCATTCACCGATCCCCGGCGACAAGGCGTATGAAGTGCTCGAATCCATCCTGGCGTCCCGGGGCTTTGATATGGTCCCCTCCGTGGACGGACATCTCATCAAAGTGGTTCCCAGAGGAGATCTCACCGAGAAGTATCCCCAGTACTATGGCGATGACGCCCCCAGTGGTTTTGACCGGTTTTCGACTCACGTGGTGCCCGTACGGCACGCCAACGCCGAAGAACTCGGCTCTCTCCTGACGGATCTCGGGTCGCAACACGCCCGCGTGCATGTGTACGCCCCCACAAACACATTAATCATCACCGATGTCGCCGACGGCGTGAAAAACATGTTCAAGTTCTTGCGCGAGGCTGATATCCCCGGTTTCGACACGATAATGGAGATCTTCGTACTCGAATACACGCGCGCCGAAACCTTGTCCATGCAGCTTCAGGACGTGTTAATGGGACCCGAAGGCGTGCCGGGGCAGCAACAGATTCAGGCTGAGCGTCCCCAACCTGCCCGGCCCACAGCGGCGCAACAGGCGGCCGCGCGGCGGCGCGCGGCGGTGGGCGATCAGCAGGAGACCACCGTGGTGGGCGCGCGGGAGCAGGTGCTCCGCATCGTGCCCGACGATAGGCTTAACGCGCTCATCGTTATGGCGTCGGAAGGAATGATGGACCAGGTGCGCGACCTGATTGACCGGCTCGATACGCCCACGCCGTACGAAGCCAATAACATGCATATCTACGAACTAATGAATGCTGACGCCGAGCAGGTCGCCGAAGCGCTGAACGCACTAATCGGCGGCATTGCGCCCGGCAACGGTGGGGAAGCTGGCCCGCGCTCCGGCGCTCAGCCGTTCGAGCGCGACGTGTCGGTTTCCACGTACGAGCAGACCAACGCATTACTGATAACCGCTTCACCGCAGGACTACAAGCTCATCGAGAACGTCATCGCACAGCTTGATTCACCCCGCCGGCAGGTTCACGTCGAGGCTATCATTATGGAGGTGACCATCAACGATAACTACGAGATGAGCGTGGAAACCACGGCGCTGGACGAAGAAGATTTCTTCGCATTAAGCAATGTGATTGAACTGGCGAACATCTTGGCGCAAGGTCCTCTCGGCGCTACGGGCGCCGGCTTTACGGGCGGCATTATAGACGGGACGACGGAAATAACGGGGCCCGAGGGGACTGTTCAAACGATTCCCAATATACCGCTGCTGCTTACCGCGGTGGATAGGATGACAAACCTCAATGTGTTGTCTCAGCCCAGTCTGTTCGCTACCGATAATGAAGAGTCCCGCATCATCGTCGGGCAGGAGGTGCCGTTCATTTCGGGCACGGGCCGCACGCCTTTTGATGGGGATACACAAGACATAGGGCGTTTGGGCGGCTTCACTCGCGTGAATCGGCAGGATGTAGGCATTCAGCTTCAGGTTACGCCGCGGGTCAACGAAGGCGATTACGTCACGCTGGATATAGAGGTCGAGGTCTCGCAGACCGTGGAGAGCGACGTAGGGGCCGATGCCACCGTGGTCGGGCCGACGCTGTCAAAGTCGCAAGTAACCAACCGGGTGGTGGTAAAAGATGGCGAGGTCGGCATTATTGGGGGGCTGATTAGTGAGAGCACAGACGAAGCAATTCGGCAGACGCCGATATTGGGCGATTTGCCGCTCCTGGGCTGGCTGTTCCGGCAAAGGAGTCATTCGCGTGAGAAACGGAATCTGGTTGTGCTGGTGACGCCCCGTATCGTAAAAGACGAGCGTGACCTCGAGCGTGTTACGCAAAGCAAGCTGGAGCAATTCAATCGCCGCCAGCTTGACGCTCTGTTTGAAGAAGGATTCATCAAACGGTTGCGCAGTCGCCACTACATGCGCAATGAATACCGGCCAACCGAAGACACTACGGAACGGCTGATGCGGGGCGAGACTTTCCGCCGGGGCGACATGCGGAGGTAACGCGGACGTGATTGACCAGCAAACGGCGTTGCTCGGAGAGATTCTCCTCCAGCTCGGGCATGTGCATCAGGAACAGATCGGCGAAGCGTTGGACCTTCAGCGGATTCGCCCGAGGCGCATCGGCGCCATCTTGATGGAGCTCGGCTATGTCGAGGAGGACCACGTGCTCGAAGCCTTGAGCGAGCAGACGGGGATTCCTTTCGAGCGCAATGTGCATGGCCAACTCGATTCCGCGCTTAGCACGCGCGTTCCCATCTCTTTTATCCGTGAGTACCACATGGTGCCCTACCGCCAGAACGGCTCGGCATTCTACGTGGCGATCAACGATCCCGTGAACCTTTTGCCGCTGGATGACCTGCGGTTGTTATTGGGCGGCTCGGTAATTCCGGTGATATGCCGGAGCAGCGATATTCAGGCGGTGATCGACGGTTATTTCGATCAGCAGGGCGAGAACGCCGCTGACATGATTGACAATATTACCTTGGCGCATGAAGAAGACGCGGTCCACGATCTGGATTCCAGCGATTCCGAGCGGGATCTTTTGGATTTGGCGAACGAAGCGCCGATCATCAAGTTAATCAACCTGCTAATCTCGGGGGCGGTTAAAGAACGCGCGTCGGACATCCACGTCGAGCCTTTCGAAAGGGAGGTGCGGGTGCGTTACCGCATTGACGGCGTGCTTTACGAGAAATTCACCGTGCCGCGCACGCAGTTGGCTGCGGTGGTTTCCCGCATCAAGATCATGGCCAACCTCAATATTGCCGAGCATCGCCTGCCGCAAGACGGCCGGATTAAGATCCGCCTGAGCGGTAAGGAGATCGATATCCGCGTATCCATTATTCCCATTGCATACGGCGAACGCGTTGTGATGCGTATCCTCGAAAAGGGGGCCTTCCTCTTTGGCCTCGAGGAGCTGGGTATGGCGCGACGCGACTACGAACTGGTGGACAAACTGCTCACCAGTTCACACGGCATCATGCTGGTGACCGGTCCGACGGGGTCGGGCAAATCCACGACCCTGTACGCCGCATTGCAACGGGTCAATTCGCCCGATAAGAACATCATTACGGTCGAAGACCCCATCGAATATCAGATGGCCGGCATCGGCCAGATCCAGGTGCGGCCGAAGATCGGCCTGACCTTCGCCTCCGGCCTGCGTAGCATCTTGCGCCAAGACCCGGACATTATTCTGGTGGGCGAGGTTCGCGACCTTGAAACAGCGGAGATGGCGATCCAGGCGTCATTGACGGGGCACTTGGTGTTTTCGACGCTACATACCAACGACAGCGCCGGCGCCATCACGCGGTTGATCAATATGGGGATCGAGCCGTTTCTGG
>PUMX01000282.1 GCA_003552485.1 Candidatus Hydrogenedentota bacterium | reverse complement strand
GGCAGGTTCTTTTTGGCTTGTGCTCGCGGTAAGTTAGTTTGGTGTATTTTGCGTATAATTCGTTTTTCGAGTTCCATAGACGAGTCTTCCTGTGAAAATGGGGTGGAGGCAATATGTTGTGGAATCAAGGGGGATTAGGTTTGTGTATAACTTGTGGAAAACCCCATGTTTATCGTTGGATAACCCGTGGATAATTCCGCCGGTGGTTGGAGCGCCCTGGAAAGGCGATTTTTGTAAGATGTTTTCTGGTAGCTACTTATGTATTATGTTTAGTCCTAATATTTGTTTTTATAGTTTTTATTTTTAAGGTGGCGTATTTGTCCAGAGTTTATTGTGGGCTGTGGATAACTTCTGTAAAAGCGGTATTTGTTTCCTATGCAATATGTAGGGGTGGGCCATCGGCGAGTTGGTGGCGAGACGCGCGCCGTCGTTCTTGCTTGGTTGAGGGAACGGGCGTGGGGCGCCATATTTGAGCAGGGTGATGGCAGGTGAGAACCACATAGGAACACGACCATGATCCGTTGGGAACAGGTAGTTCGGTTCGAGACGCCGGAGAACATCCCGGTCACCTATAAGCTGGCTGGCCCGGGGACGCGCTTTATAGCCTGTGTGTTCGATCATATAGTTATTGTTGCCGCTATCTTGGCAATGACCGTTCTCACTATGGTTGTTTTGTTATTGCTTGCTCAATTGAATATTGGAATTGAGGGTGATCTATTCGCTGATGGCGCCGAAGGGTTTATGACTTGGATTATGCTTGCAACGGCTATTCAGGTCGTTTTGTATCTCGGCTACTTCACTGTTCTCGAGTGGATATGGAATGGACAGACACTGGGCGCGCGGATCATGGGAGTTCGCGTTGTTATGGATCGGGGGTTTTCCCTCAGCTTTGCTGGTGTTTTTTTACGCAATATCTTTCGGGTCATTGATGTTATTCCTGTACTTTGGGTTGTTCCCGTGGTTAGCGAGAAGTTGCAACGCCTAGGCGATATGGCCGCAGGCACATTGCTTGTGCGGGAAGAAAACGAAGCGCATCAGGATATTCGCGCACAGTTGAGCGAGCGCCCGCCTTCCGAGTCGGTTTTCGCGATCAATCAAGTCCATGTGAACAGTCTTCAACACGTTGATGTCGCCGCTGCGGAAATGTTTCTATTGCGTAGAGATGGACTGCATCCGGCCCATCGGCAAGAACTTGCGGAAACGCTTTGCGCCAATTTGAGCCGGCGAATCGGGCGGGAGGAACCCGTTGATCCATCTCAGGCTGAGCGGTTTATCGAAGACTTACTCTCCGCTTATGCGCGGTGGGAGGCTCGCGAGTTGGCGTGATTGCGGGGCGCGCTTAGTTGATAGAAGGAGGCTAGACGCACCATGACAGAAGAAACGGGCCAAGGTCAGACAATCGCCGCGGGCGATGACGCCATTCTTAAGGAAACAGTAACGCGGATCGTAAACACGACGCCTGTTACTGACATCCACAGCCATCTCTATGCGCCGGTCTTTGGCGATCTGCTGCTGTGGGGTGTCGATGAGCTTTTGATTTACCACTACCTCATTGCCGAAGCCTTGCGCACGGATACATCGTTGCCGTTCGATGATTTCTGGGCGATGTCCAAAGAGGAGCAGGCGGACTTCATTTGGCAGACGCTGTTCCTTGATCACACTCCATACAGCGAATCGCGTCGGGGCGTGTTGACCTCGTTACAACGCTTGGGCCTCGATGTGAGTTCACGTAACTTGACGTCGTTCCGCAAATACTTCAATGGCTGCAATATCGAAGACCATATTGACACGGTGTTTCAGACGGCCAATCTGCAAGCCGTGGTAATGACCAATGATCCCTTTGATGACGTAGAGCGCCCCGTGTGGGAGGCAGGGAAAGCCGTGGATCCGCGGTTCAAGGCGGCGTTGCGCATTGATCCGTTGTTGAACGATTGGCCTCACGCCATGTCCCGATTGAAGGAGTGGGGATACGATGTCGGACCCGATGTAGCCGCTGCCGGGACGGCCGCCGAGATTCGCCGCTTTTTGAGCGACTGGGTCAAACGGATTGATGCGCTGTACATGGCTGTGTCGTTACCGCCTGATTTTGATTATCCCGACAAGTCGGACCGGTCTGCAGTTATCGAGCATTGTATACTTCCCGTGGCGAAGGAGCACGGCATTCCCTTCGCGATGATGATTGGCGTGAAGCGCGGCGTGAATCCGGCGCTCAAGCTTGCGGGTGACGGCGTAGGCGCGGCCAGCCTGGCGCCGGTCGAGCGGCTATGTGCCGAGAACCCGGACAATAAATTCATGGTCACCATGCTTGCCCGTGAGAACCAGCATGCGCTTTGCGTCGCCGCGCGGAAATTCCGGAACCTATGTCTTTTCGGATGTTGGTGGTTTTTGAATAATCCCACCTTGATTGAAGAGATGACGCGTATGCGCTTTGAGCTGCTGGGAAGCAGCGTCATTCCACAGCACTCGGACGCGCGGGTCCTCGAACAGGTCGTTTACAAGTGGGACCACAGCCGGGCGATTATCACCAAGGTGCTTATTGACAAGTACCGTGATCTGCTCGCCACTGGCTGGACGTTGCAATCGGACGAGATTGCGCGCGACGCGGCCGCTCTGTTAGGCGGCAACTTCTGGGATTTCCTTGGCAGGGATCGGCCGTAAACAAATGGCGCTGTATGTTCACGAGACACGCGTGCGCCTGCGCGATACCGACGCGGCGGGCGTGGTGTACTTCGCCAGCATGCTCGCGCTGGCGAGTGAGGCCTTCGAGGCTTTTCTTATCGAACACAATGAGACCATCTCCGAACTGCTCGACGCGCAGGTTGTGACGCCCGTTTATCATGCGTCATGTGATTATCACCGGCCCGTGCGCGCCGGCGACTTATTGCGCATCGAAATGCTCGCGATCGAAGTGCGGCAACAAAGCTTTTCCCTGGAATTCCGGATTCAACAAGCGGATGGTCACCGGGCTGCGACGGCGCAAGTTATTCATGTAGTTGTGAGCGGGACGACATGGGAAAAGCGGGTGATTCCTGAACGCCTACGGAAGGCGCTTACAGGCGGGTAGCGAAGCGATTCATCAGGGACGGGACACTGTGTCGATACTGCTGATGCTTAACCTAAAAGGGGGTGTGGCCAAGACGGCCAACACCGTAGCCGTAGCCGAGTGCCTGGCGGATCAAGACTACAAAGTCCTCGTTATTGACGGAGACCATCAGTGTATGGCGAGCGAGTTGCTGTTGGGCGAGGAGCGGCTGCTGCAATGCGATCACCGCGCGCGAACCCTTCACGATCTCTTCACAGCGATGTTGGATGACGAGTTCGAAGAACGGCGCATACTTCCGTACATAGTGAAGAAAGCGTCAAACATCGCGGACGGTTATCCGGATCTGCACGTTATCCCATGTTCCATCCGAATCGACGATTTCCACGCCAACGTGATACGCGGACCCCGGGCGAATATGGCGAACGAAGAGGTTACCCGCTACCTTCGAATGGGCCGCAATATCCTGCGAAGATACGCGCGCAAGACCTACGATTACGTTATTGTGGATTGTCCTCCAAGCGTTCCCATGCAAGTGAAGCACTTTCTGCCCATTGGCGACGGTTTCATCCTGCCCTGCATTCCCGACCGGGTGTCGGTGCGGGGATCCCACTGGCTTTTGGAGCGGTTGCGCCGGCTTAACATAAGCCGAATCAAGCCACTCGGCACGCTGTGGACGTTGTACCGGGATCAAGTGAGCATTCACCGGCGAATCGTCGAGGAAGCCCGAACGCGAAACCGGCCCTTTGACCAGTTACCTCAGCCGTTTGACACCATCATTCCGAACGCGACCGCTATCGCCGCCGCCATGGAGCCTGATAGAAATCCACGC
>PUMX01000043.1 GCA_003552485.1 Candidatus Hydrogenedentota bacterium | reverse complement strand
GCGACGCGTTGGACCACGGAGCCGAACAGATCATCCTCGGCATCGGCGGCAGCGCGACGAACGACGCCGGCGCCGGCATGGCGCAAGCGCTGGGCTATCGGTTGCGCGACGCGCAGGGAGAAGAATTGCCGCCGGGCGGCGCGGCTCTTGCGCGGCTCGACAGTATCGACGCGTCGGAGCGGCATCCGCGTTTGAGCGAAAGCCGGGTGCGCGCCGCATGTGACGTAAACAATCCTCTCTACGGCCCCAACGGCGCTTCCCATGTCTTTGGTCCGCAAAAAGGCGCGACCCCCGAGATCGCCGGAGAACTCGACAAGGCCCTCGCCCATTTTAGCCGTTGCGCGGCTGATCAACTAGGCGTGAGCGTGGCGGAGACGCCCGGGGCGGGCGCCGCGGGCGGACTCGGCGCGGGCGTGCTCGCTTATTGTGACGGACGCCTCGAGCCGGGGTTCGCTCTCATCGCCGAGGCTTGCGGTCTGGCGGACCGCATCGCGCAGGCCGAGCTTGTGTTCACCGGCGAAGGCGCGTTGGACGGCCAGACGCTTTCCGGTAAGGTTCCCTATGGCGTGGCGCAGCTCGCGAAAGAACGGAACACGCCGGCCATAGCCCTGGCGGGACGGTTGGGCGACGGTTATCGCGCGCTTTATGAGGAGGGGCTTACCGCCGCGTTCTCCATCGCGCCCGGCCCCATGGATGAACAGGAAGCCTTCGCCCGCAGCGGGGAACTGCTTACCAACGCCGCGGAGGCGGTCGTGGCGTTGTGGCGCGTGGCCAAGTCGCCGATATCGGCCTAAGGAGACTCAGTGAACGAAGCTTTGCGGGACATTCCCTTCAGCGAGCCAGCCCGGGCCGAAACGATCCTCACTGGGCTGTTGACGCCAGACCGGCCGGGATTGGAAGGCCATCTGAGCAAGTATCTCGCCGAATGCCACGATCCCTACACGGCCCTTGTGCGGCTTGAGCGGTTTCTGGCTGAATCCGGGGAGCCGGATCGCGTGTTGGATACGATGGCCAGCGAGACGCGTTTCACGCAACTCGTCATGACCATCTTCGGTCAGAGCCACTTCCTCACGGACATCGTTTGCCGTTACCCAGCCTATATGCTGTGGTTATGGAACGATGCCGCGCTCAACGAGGCCCGGCTTCGCGATGAAATGCTCGCCGACTTGCGCGAAGGTATGGCCGACTGTGCGGATTTCGAGGCGCGAAACCAGTGGCTGCGTCAGTTCAGGCAACGCGAGATGCTGCGCATTGGCGTGCGGGACCTGTACACCCACGCCTCGATCCCTTCCGTGACGCTGGACCTCTCGAACCTTGCCGACGCCGCATTGCAAGCAGCGCTCGAGAGCGCGCAATCCCACATCGAGCCACGCTACGGCGCGCCGCGCGAACATGATCCCGGCGGCGATAAACCGGCGGCCTTTGTCATTGTCGCCATGGGCAAGCTCGGCGGGCAGGAGTTGAACTTCAGCTCGGACATTGACCTGCTTTTCGTATTCAGCGACGACGGCGAAACCAGCGGCGGCCGATCCGGCGCGGTCAGCAACGCCGAGTACTTCCATAAGCTGGGTGAGTTCATCATCAAAGCCATGTCCGACGTTACCGCCGAGGGCCGTGTGTTTCGGGTGGACATGCGGCTGCGTCCTCACGGGCGCTCGGGCCCGCTTGCGGTGAACCTCGAGGGCGCGCTGCACTATTACCAGCATCAGGGCCAAGCATGGGAGCGGCAAGCGCTCATTAAGGCGCGGCCGGCTGCGGGCGACGCGGCCTTGGGGCAAGCGTTCATTGAAGAAACCCGCCCCTTCGCGTTTCCGCGGTACTTCGACGACGCAACACTCGAAGAGATTCGCAACGTAAAACAGCAGATGGAGGCGCAAGTCCATACCCAGGGCCGCACCGACACGGAAGTGAAGCTGGGCCGCGGCGGCATTCGCGACATCGAGTTCACCGTGCAGATGCTGCAGTTGCTCAACGGCGGCCGCAACCCCAAGTTACGCACGCCGAACACGCTTGAAGCCATCCGGCAACTGGGATTGCACGATATTCTGCGCCCCTTCCAGGCGGACACGCTCGCGCGCAATTACCGGTTCCTGCGTAATGTGGAACATCGGCTGCAAATCGAAGGCAGTAAGCAGATCCACGCCTTGCCCGCCAAACCCGAGGAGCTTGATGCTTTCGCGCGTCGGCTGGGCTATGCCTCCGGCGATTCGTTCATGACCGAGTACCACGAGCGCGCCAAGCTCACCCGCGAGGTACTCGAACGCTTCCTCGCCGCCAAGGGTTCGGGCAATCTCTGGGTTGCGGACCTTCTCAACGTGCGATCCGAAGCGGAACAACCGCTCGAACGCCTGAAGAACATGGGCTTCACCGATCCGTCCAAGGCGCGCCAGGAGTTGCTGCGGCTTTGCCAGGGGACCCGGGAAAGCCCGCATTCCCTACATACGCGGCAGGCGTTCGCCGATGCCGCGCCCACGCTGTTGCAGGCGCTTGCTGCCGGTCCCTACCCCGACGAGGCCCTGCTACGGCTCGGCCGGTTAATCGCCAATCTTCGGGCGCCCAGCACGATGTACGACTTGCTGAAGGCCAGCCCCAACCTCTGCGAGGTTCTGGTCACCTTGTTGTCGAACAGCGAGTATCTCACCGAGTTCCTTATAAGGGATCCCGGTCTTTTTGATCAGTTCGGACATGCGGGGGCGTTGGATCAACCCGCCAGCCGCGACCAACTCAAAGACCAGTTGGACAGCCTGCTCAACGCGTACGACCCTGATGCCGCGCCGTACCGCTTGCGCGACGGCGAGATGCTGCGCATCGGTATGCGCGATCTTTTCACGGACTTGGATGTTGTGCAGGTGTGCCGCGAACTCACCATGTTGGCGGAGACCGTGTTGGCTCACATGCTCGACAAGGCGGAGACCATGGCGGGGCAACGTTTCGGCGTAGCCGATGGCGGGTTCGCCGTGTTGGGATTGGGCAAGCTCGGCGGATATGAACTCGGCTACGGCAGCGACCTCGACGTGATGTTTATCTATGATGGCGACAGGCCCATCCCCGGCGGCATCACCGCGGGCGAGTATTACACCGCCGTCGCCTCGCAGCTCAGCCGGATGCTCAAGGAGCCCACACGCTACGGCAGCCTCTACGAGATCGACGCCCGGTTGCGTCCCGATGGCAGCCGGGGTCCGTTGGCGGTGAGCCACAACAGGTTCGAGCAGTATTACCGGGAGGAAGCCCAACCCTGGGAGCGCCTCGCCCTCATGAAGGCGCGGCCCGTCGCCGGTGATTTGGAATTCTGCGGGCGCATGGGCGAGTTGGCCCGCGATCTCGCGTACGCGCAACCCTGCGATGCGGAGGCCGTGGAACACATCGAGACCATGCGCCGCAAGATCGCCGAGAGCGCGCCGCCCCGGGATCTCAAGAAGGCTGAAGGCGGCATCGTGGAGATCGAATTCGCCGTGCGGCTGCTGCAACTGCGTCATCATCACGATGCGCCGGACCTGCGCTGCACAGAGGTTATTGGCGCGATTGGCGCATTGCGCGAACGGGGCTTTATCGACGGGGAAACCGCGGACCGCCTCGACGAAACGTACCGGCTTTACCGCCGCATCGAGAACCGCATTCGCATGATGGATGGCCGGCCCGGCAGCGCCTTGCCCGAGGATCCCGCTGTCCAAGCAAACCTGGCCCAGCGGTTAGGGCTCGACAATGGCCTCGCCGAAACCGTGGCGCAGGCCCAGGCTGTAGCGCATGGGCTATGGCGCGCCACGCTTCGCGCCATGTAATCGGGATTGCGGGGGCGCCGAGCCCAATACCGGCGCCACGGAATCGCCCCATTGTTACAGTCGGTTTTCAAGAAGTAATGCAGCCTTCGCAGCATCACGATGCGCTCTTTTC
>PUMX01000243.1 GCA_003552485.1 Candidatus Hydrogenedentota bacterium | reverse complement strand
GCGAAGACAAACCCGAACACCTCCTGGTGTCGCGGGTAGCTAATCTCGAGGACGACTGGCGCGATTGGGAGTTTTCTGAGCCACAGAGCGTGCTCAAACCCGAGAAAGATTTCGAGGGCGCCTACGAACCCGTCGAGCGCTCGAGTTTTGGCTCTGTTTATGACTTCGTGCATCAGTTGCGCGACCCCGCGATCTACGTGGAGGATGGACGGATCTACATGCTGTATTCCACAGCTGGCGAATGGGCGATAGCCGTCGCGGAGATATTCCTTGAGACCGAGTAGCCGGGATAGGGCTTTGGCCCGGATTGTAAACGGCGAATGAACGCGAATAGTCGCGGCGCGCCGTTCCGTGTGATTCCACCGGAATAAGCATCCGCCGCGTAGCGGGGGAGGATTGTGGCGAAACGTTCTGACACACCCGAAACGTCCAACCGTATTGCAGTGCTCGATGGGGGCTACGACTCATACGAAACCGAACGCGAAATCCTCGACGCCGCGGGCTATGAGCTCGAGCTTTTTTCCGGCGCCCGTTACGACGTCGAGGGGCGCATTGCCTTCGCGCAGGGCGCTGCGGGCGTATTCATCCGCTGGACTGAAGTGAACGGGGCGTTTCTCGACGCCATTCCGGGCGTGCGCGCGATTGTCCGTTATGGTGTTGGCTATGACAACATCGACCTCGGAGCCGCCCAAGCGCGCGGCGTCGCGGTTTCCAACGTGCAGGGCTACGCCAACCACGCGGTGTCCGATCATGCCCTGGCGCTGATTCTGGCGTGTACGCGCGCGCTCAATCAGGCCCCGGCCCACCGTCAAAACGCATTCGGCGAAGCGCCTGAGAAGCATATGCCGGAGTTGCACACGCTCACGCTGGGTATCGTTGGGCTTGGGCGCATCGGCGGGACGCTCTCGGCCAAGGCCCTGAATCTGTTCGGCCGTGTGCTGGCCTCCGATCCCTATGTGCCCGAAGAACGCTTCGCTCGCTGTGGCGCGGAGCACGTCGATTTGCCGCAACTGTTGAGCGAATCCGACGTGGTCTCGCTGCATTGCAATCTCAGCCACGAAACGCAGCACCTTCTTGACGCTCCGGCCCTTGCGCGCATGCGCCCAGACGCTATCCTTATTAACACCGCGCGCGGGCCGGTGGTGGACGAAGAAGCCTTATATGATGCGTTGGAGACCGGGCAGGTGCGCGCCGCCGGTCTCGACGTATACGCCGAAGAACCGCCCGAAAACCAGGAACAACGGTTGCTCACCCATCCGCGTGTAGTGGGGAGTGGTCATTACGCTTGGTATTCGAACCAGGCCAGCTACGAACTGCAACGGCGCGCCGCAGAAAACATGGTTGCGCTCCTTGCCGGCGAAAGCCCGCCGGACCGCTTGGCGTAGCCGCACATTTATGCCTAAAGGCAGCCACAAGGGAGATACTATGGATAGCCGGACACGATTTCACGCGGTAATGGACTACGGAGAGTTTGACCGCACGTTATACGTCCGGCCGTGGCTGGGTTTTCCCGAGACCGAGGCGGCTTGGAAGCAGCAGGGCATGGACCCCGACGATTTGGACCGGTACCCCGTGGACGCCATGCATTGGATCACTACATGGTTCCTGCCATATCCGCCCTTCGAGCGCCGCGTTGTTGAGGAAGACGACCGCCATGTGCTGTACATTAATCATGAGGGCATCCTCATGCGCGAGCTAAAGAACAACCCGATGTCCTCGATGCCGCAATTCGTCCGGTTTCCCGTGCAAACGCGCGAGGATTTTCGCGCCTTTGCGAAAGAACGCCTCCAGCCCGATGTGGCCGCGCGGCTCGGCCATAACTGGGCGCCACGGTTGCGCGCCTTGCGCGAGCCGGGTCACGTGCTGTGGGTGGTCGCAAACCGTTGGGGCGGTTTCTTCGGTCCGCTCCGGAATCTCTTGGGCGTCGAAGAACTCTGCATGCTTTTCTACACGGATCCAGCGTTTCTCGAAGAAATGATGGATACATTCGCCGACTTTCTGATCGCTTTGGCGGACCCTATCCTGGACGTTATCGAGATCGATGTCTTTGGATTCTGGGAGGACATGGCGTATAACCACGGTCCGCTTATTGATCCGCAACTTGTGCGCCAGTACATGTTGCCCCGTTATCAGCGCGTGACCGAACACCTGCGCCGCCGCGGCGTCCGCTGGTTTTCCTTGGACAGCGACGGCCGGATCGACACGCTTATACCCATTTGGCTGGAAGGCGGCGTCAACCTCATATACCCCTTTGAAGTCGCCGCGGGCATGGATGTAGTGGCGATGCGCAAGACGTTTGGCCGCGATCTGCGCATGTACATGGGGCTCGATAAACGCGTCTTGTTGGATGGTCCCGCCGCCATCGACGCGGAGATCGACCGTGTCCGGCCCCTCATGGAGGAAGGCGGCTATATCCCCAACCTTGACCACAGTGTGCCGCCTAACGTGCCATACAGCCATTTCCAGTACTATATGGAGCGCTTAGCCTCGGTGCTGGGCGTGGCGTAGCAGGCCTGATACACGCCTCCCGTGAAGGCCGTCCGAACCCTCCGAACATTCCTGCGGCGTCCTGAAGCCGGTAAGCCGCATTGCCGATAATGGATCCACGGGGGGGGAGTATACCCGGTCATCCTGACCGTACGATGCGCGCATGCCGGCTCCGCGGCGCGCGCCATCCCCTTGCGTGGAACTCCATTCCACGCGTGTCCGGATTCGAGAGAGGCAGGTCCGTCCGGGAACCGGCGGCGAGGCGCTGAGCCACCGGATGCAGCGCTGACGCCGCTCCCGCATTGGAGGTTAAGCTATTGTTGCGCTGTCGCCCATATCCGTCCGCCCATGCCGCCAGGCTGGGAAAACGAACTGGAAGACTACTACCCATCGCCGGGCAAGGCCTGCGGTGGGTAGGCGTCGTTTTGACGTTCATATCTTTCGCCGCTAATGCGGAATCCGCAAGCGCGGCGCATCTAGGCTCGCTGACGCACGCGTGTGTCAGCCGAGCTTTCGCACAGTGGTTCCCCGTTAATCAGGCGGTGAGTTCGCTCAACGCGGTCGAGGCGCTTGTGCATTCCAACGCCGCAGGCGCTCTGATGCCGAACTCCTTGCCCTCAGCCAGAACAGGCGCGGGCCCCAGCGCCTCATTGCCCCCAGAGGGCCACGGCAAGGAGCATACGACTCTGGTCACCGCCTCCCCTGTAATGGCTGTGGGGCGCCACCCCTATTGGACCGCGGCCGGCGCCGCCGCGTTTGTCATCATGAGCGCGCTTCTTTTCTTTGTAAGTATGCTCAACCGCCGTCTCCACCGCCTCTCGCGGAAATTCCAGCAGCACGAAATGCAACTCCACGCCACGCTGAACTCGATAGGCGATGGCGTGATCACCTGCGATATGCAACGCCGCGTCATGAGCTTGAACCCCGTTGCGGAAACCCTCACGGGCTGGAGCGCGAGCGAGGCGGCTGGACAGCCCGTGGACAAGGTTTTCCGTATCCTTAACGCTAGAACCCGCGCGCTAGCGGAAAACCCACTAGACCAGGCCCTGCGAGAGGGGCGCGTTGTGGGCCTGGCGAACGACACGGCCCTGATCGCCAAGGATGGAGTCGAGCGCCAGATCGCCGACAGTTGCGCCCCGATAATCGACGCGTCCGATACGATGCTTGGAGCCGTGCTGGTGTTCCGGGATGTCAGCGAGGAATACCAGCTGCGAAACAGCCTCGCGGAGCAGCGCCGAAGGAATGAGTACATTCTCGGCGTGACGAATACGGGCTTTGACATTATCGACTCCGACTTCAATGTGCGTGAAGTTGACTCGGCGTGGAAAGAGATCTACGGCGATCCATCGGGCAGGAAGTGCTATGAGTACTTTAAGGGCCGCGCTCGCCCCTGTCCAGAATGCG
>PUMX01000544.1 GCA_003552485.1 Candidatus Hydrogenedentota bacterium | reverse complement strand
CTACACTTACGCACTGGCGGACCTTGGACGCCGAAAAGGCGGGCCACCTGCAGGATGACTGGCGCTGGCTCAGCAAGATGAAGCGAGCCTACTATGACGCCTACACACGCCAACGGCTGATCTACGAGCACAAGCTGGAGCTCGAAGCCAATGAAGTAATGCTCGCAATGGCCGAGGAGGATCCCGAAGCCGCCATGGACGCGGCCATGGAAATCTATAACCGCGCAGAAACGGACCGCATCCTGCCGGCGTATTACGAGGCCATTGTCGACTATTGCGATGCGCTGTTCGATCTCATCGGATTGCAGAGCAGCGTGGAACGGTATCAGGCCTCCGGCTATGAACGGGGCGCGAACCTAGATTTCATTCATTATCCCCTCAACAGCCGCTGGTGGGTTGAAGACCAGTTCGACGCAATCCGCGCGCTAGACAATCAGGCCGAAAAGATCGAGCGTATCCGCACCATCGCCACATGGGAAAACCCGGGGCCGGGTAGTTACTACGACGATATCGGCAACGTGTGGAAGAGTCCGCGGCGTATTCTTGGTGAGAGCTTGCACACGGATCCGCTTATGGAGCGCACGGGCAACGCCGGCTTCATGTGGTGGGAGGAGGGGTGGACCCGCCGTCGGCCATCATGGGTCAGCTACCAGACGAGCAGTCCCGGGCTGCGGTATTTCGGGCTCGATCCCGAAGCGGCGTACACCCTGCGCATTACGGGATACCGCGATCCGCTGGTCTATGGCAATGGCGAACGGTTGGAGCGCGTCGAGAACGGCGTCAAACAAATCGGAGAGTTCATGCACTTCCCGGTCCCCGACGAACTTTATGCGGACGGAACCCTCGTCATATCGTGGGATCGCGATGGGGCGGAGGACGAGCTCAACTGGCGCGAGCATTCGCGCCTCACCGAGGCGTGGCTACTGAAAGAGGAATAGAAGCGATTCGTTTTCTGATGGCGGCAATCACCGCGCAAACGTGTAAAGAACGTGAAGGAGAGGATCATGAAGTACATCAAACGCAGTGTGTCAATGCTTATCAAGGCGGTGCTTATCGCACTGGCGGCGGGGATGGGTGGCGCCATGAGTAACGCGGGCGCGGAAGTCATCGGGACCATTACGGTAGACGCTGGCGATGTCGCCCGCGTCGATCATGCCGTGTCCATCGCGCTGCCGGAAGCAATCAACGCGCACCGCGCCATGCGTGTCGAGGAGATTGACGGGGAGGAATCGCAGCCAGCGCCTCATCAAATTGAGCCCGCCCGCGACGGCGAACCCGCGCGGTTGTGGTTTATTCTGGCGGGCGAAACCGATGCCGGCGCAACGCGTGAATTCGTGCTTAGCTACGGCCTACCTGCCCAGGGCGAATCGGTCGAAGTTACTTTCGATGACCAGTCCGTATTCATGACGCTCGGCGGTCAGACCATATTCCACTACAACCATCTGCATGTCTTGCCGCCGGAGGACGTGGACGCCTCGTTCGTTCGCAGCGGCTATATCCATCCGGTCTACAGTCCCTCGGGATTGCTGGTCACCGAGGACTTTCCCCGTCACCGCCATCACAAGGGCGTGTGGTTCCCTTGGACCCGCACCGAGTTTGAAGGACGCGAGATCGACTTCTGGAATCTTGGCGGAGAAACAGGCACGGTCCAATTCGCCGGGTTTGAGACCGTAACCTCCGGCCCAGCGTTTGGCCAACTCATCGCGCGGCATGAGCACGTGGACCTCACCCAAGGAGATGGAAAGACGGCATTGCATGAGACCTGGGACGTGCGCGCCTATAACGCCGGCGGACCGGAGGAAGGATGGTGGAAATGGGACTTGACGGCCACGCAGGAATGCGCGACGGATTCTCCTTTGGAGCTGCTCGAATATCACTATGGCGGTCTAGGGTTCCGCGGCGCGGCTGAATGGGTCGACGAAAACCACAACATCTTGACCAGCGAAGGCCACACCAAGGCTGACGGTCATGAAGAGCGCTCACGTTGGGCTGCGCACAGCGGCGAGATCGAAGACGGGCGCACGGCCACCGTGGTCATCATGGTCCACCCCGAGAATGAGCGTTTCCCCGAACCCATGCGTATCTGGGATACGGGCGGCTCTTTCTTCTGTTACTCGCCCGTGCAATTGGGCGATTGGCCCTTCGAGCCCGGCGAACAGTACCGATTCCGCTATCGCTTTCTCGTGCATGATGGCGAAATCGACGCCGACCTCGCGGAACGCGCCTGGCAGGCCTTCGCTACGCCCGCCGAAGCCGTTCTGGAACTCGAGTAGCCGGCTCGGCGAAGCACGATAACGTGTTTTCTAGGGCTGTCGCGCTCCTCATCTCGTCGGGGAGTGCGGCGGCCCGATTTCTATACCCTCCCGTGCATCGTTGCTTGCGATGCAGTTGAAATAGCGGTGAACGAACGCGTATGTGTTAAGAGGTGTGTACGAGAGCGTGCAGCTATCGTATCGTTGAACGCATAATTCCGGCTGGATGAATGGAGACCAGAGGAGACGAACCATGGCTCTGACACGACGGCAGTTTCTGGAAGGAAGCGCCGCCGCGGTAGCGGCGGGCGCCTTGGCGCATCGGCCCGCGAAGGCCGCCAACGATCGTATCGGCATCGCGTTGATCGGCTGCGGCTCACGAGGCCGAAGAGTGACAGGCGGGATGATGAGCGAAGGCGCACAGCTTACCCACTTGTGTGACCTTCACCCCGAACGTCTTGATGTTACCTGGGACTTCCTCTCCCAAGAGCAGGAGGCCAAGCCGAAGCTCGTGAAAGACTTCGAGGACGTGCTGGCGTCGGACGAAGTCGATGCCGTCGTCATCGGCACGCCTGATCACTGGCACGCTCCGCTCTCGGTGCTGGCTTGTCAGGCGGGCAAGGATGTGTACGTCGAGAAACCTCACACACACAACATATTTGAAACCTGGAAGATGGAGCAGGCCGCCGAGAAATACGGCCAGATTATCCAGGTGGGCACGCAAAACCGTTCGGCCGAATACATAGAAGAAGCCCGAAAGCGCATCCAGGATGGGGCGTTGGGGAACGTCCCTTTGGTGAAGGTGTACAACGTCAAGCCGGGCGGCCCCTTTTATCTCGACGAGCCGGGGACGCCGCCAGACGGCTTCAACTGGGACAAGTGGCTCGGCCCTGTTCCCACGGAGTGGCCTTATCACGAATCGCTGTTTCGCCGGGGATGGATGCAATACTGGGATTTCACCGGCGGCGATCTGGCGCTGGATAATCCGCACCAGCTCGATATCGCGTTAAAGGTGATGGGAGATCCCGGCGTTCCCAAGAGTGTGCGCTGTTTGGGCGGGCGTTACGCGCATCGTGACGATGATGCGGAACGCCCCGACTTGCAGGTGGCGAGCTGGGACTTCGGCGATTTCATCATCACCAACGATAATACGGGCTACCCCGACTACATGCGGAAGACCGACGGCAGCACCCGCGATGGCGACGATTTCCCGTTTTGGCCTATGAACGCCACTCGGGTTGAACTCTATGGAGAAGACCGCTTCATGTACATCGGCCGGATGGGAGGCGGCTGGGTCATAATGGAACGGAATGGCGAGGTGGCCGAGTCCATGCCCGGCCGTCGGCCCGATATGGCTCACTACGTCAACTTCCTGGACTGCGTGCGCAGCCGTGAGAAGCCCAATGCGGACATCACAGTGAGTAATCCGCACAACGTCTGCATTCATATGGCGAACATCGCGCATCGGCTTGGCGACATTGCGCTCAATTATGACGCTGAGGCCGGAGAATTCGACAACGCCGAGGCGAACTCGCTGATCCGTCCTGAACAGCGGCAAGCGTTTGCCGTACCGGAAGAAGTGTAAACGCGTCGCGGCGGCTTTCCGCAGAAGGAAAGCCGCCGCGACAGATGCTCATTGGGCGCCGTCTATGT
>PUMX01000534.1 GCA_003552485.1 Candidatus Hydrogenedentota bacterium | reverse complement strand
GAACTTGTTCGGCGTTGGCGGCGAATTGTGGACGACTCACGGTGGCTTTGCTAGCGGTCAGCTTATTGCTGGCGGTGGCTCAGCCGGTAAGCGTGGCCGAGAGCGATTGGCCGACCTACCGTTACGACAGCGGGCGCACCGGCGCCACTCCGCATGGATTGGCGGATGAGTTGCATCTGCAATGGATTCGCGAACTGCCTGAACCACAGCGGGCGTGGCCGCAACAGATGGACGACTTTGAAAAGCTGTGGTTTGACAAATCATACCAGCCGGTAGCAGCGGGCGGCATGCTTTATGCCCCTTCGATGGTGACGGACAGCGTGACCGCCTACTGCGCTGAAACCGGTGAGGAGGAGTGGCGCTATCACACGGATGGGCCCGTGCGTATGGCGCCAACGGTGGCCGAAGGCCGCCTCTACGCGGTATCCGATGACGGCCACTTGCATTGTGTGGACGCCGAGACGGGTGAGCAAATCTGGACGTTTCGCGCGGCCGGCAACAACCGCCTCGTATTGGGCAATGAGCGGCTGATCAGCATGGGCGCATCCCGTGGCGGACCGCTTGTCCATGAGAACACGGTCTATTTCGCCGCCGGGCTTTGGCCGCATGAGGGGATTTTTATCTATGCGCTAGACGCCGAGACGGGTGATATCGAATGGGTCGATTCGGGCAGCGGCAGCGGCATGTATATCGACTCGAAGCGGTATTATTCATTTGGCGGCGTGACGCCCCAAGGACACTTGACGGTTGCGGGTAACCGGCTCATCGTTCCGGGTGGACGCACGCCTCCAGCGGGTTTTGACCTCGACACGGGCGAACTCGTCTTCTTCCGCACGCTGCTGGGCAAAGGCACGGGCGGCCACCTTGTCTTTACCGATGGCGAGTGGTACTTCAATTGGCGCGACGCCGGCGTTGTGCATATGTATCACGCGCAGGCAGGGGCCCAGTTGGGCGAATTCGACGTCCACTTGATCACGGATGACGCCTTTATTGGCGTGGATCCGGAAGAACAAGAGGTGGTGGCCTACGCCCGAGAGGTGCAAGCGCCCGATGACGCGGACGAGCCGGAGGTCATTTACGATCGGCGAGGCCGTACGCTGCCGGGCATGGACGAGGATCAGGAAAGCGAGTTTGTTATTCAAGTGAGCCGGACCGCCGAGTTGGAAGGCTATGAGGTCGAAGAATCGTGGACGAAATCCATTGATGGCATCGAGCGCCTTCACATTGCGGCTGGCGATACGGTGTATGGCAGCGGTCCAGGTGGAGAAATCTTCGCCATAACGACGGCGGGCCCTTCTCCCGCACTGAAGTGGTCGGATAATGTCGAGGGCGAAGTGTTCAATATGCTGGCCGCCCACGGCCGGTTGTACGTGGTCACAGAGGAAGGCCACATCTATTGCTATGGTCCGGAAGAACGCGAGACGGTAGTTCATGCGTTTGATCCGGCGCCCATGGAAAGCGAGGGCGACGAATGGGCGGCCCGCGCTTCAACGGCCCTAGCGGATCTTGACGTCCGCGGCGGTTATGGATTGATGTTCGGCGTGGGGTCGGGACGGTTGCTCGAAGAGCTTCTGGCGCAATCGGACCTTCATATCACCGCCTATGATCGCGACCCGGAAAAGGTGGCTGAGTTGCGCGAACGCTTCATGGATGCAGGCGTTTACGGTAGCCGCGTCGCCGTGCATCAAGGCGACCCCATGTCGCTGCGTCTGCCGCCGTACATCGCCAGCCTGGTTGTGTCGGAAGATCCCGAGGCCGCGGGTTTTGAGGCGGGCGCGGCGTTCGTACAAGCGCTGTATCACCCGCTGCGGCCTTACGGGGGCAGCCTCTATATGCCGCTCGAAGGAGACGCCCGCGAGCAATTCGCGAGCGCAGTGGAAGACGCCGACCTGGAACACTTCGAGTTGGACCAAGGCGACAATTACGCCCAACTGACCCGGCCTGGCGCGTTGCCGGGTTCGGATGTGTGGACGCACCAGTACTCCGATGCAGCCAATACCGCTTACGCTGCGGATGACCGCGTAAAAGCGCCGTTAGGCATTGCTTGGTTCGGGGGCGCGCCAAACCATAAGACGCTTCCCCGGCACATGCACGGGCCTATCCCGCAGGCGGTCGAAGGCCGGCTGGTCATTCTCGGGCCGCACCATATATCGGCGCGGTGTGTGTACACGGGGATTCAGTTGTGGGCGCTCGAATTGCCGAAAGTCGGCGAGCACTTCACCGACTGGGAGTACGAAGCGCGCGAAGCCCCGGTCTACTTCCCGAACCATCCCGGCGCCAACTTTATTGGCAGTCCGTATGCTTCCGCCGCGGATAGCATCTACTTGATTTACGACGATGAGTGCCTGCGCATCGACGCGGCGAGCGGCGAGATTCTTGACACTTTCGAGATGCCCGATCGCGACGAACTGCGTCAGCATGCTCCGGATCCGCTCACCGAAGATCTCATGGACTCCTATGGCGCGCAGGTCCAAGATGGCGAAGAAGTGCGCTGGGGCAACATCCGTTACTCCGGCGACTATCTCATTGCGGCGGCTTATCCGCACATGTTCGAAGACCAGCGGCCCGGCCGGGAAGACAGCTGGAGCAAGACATCGAGCGAATTCGTAGTGGGCATGGATCGCCACACTGGCGAGATCCTGTGGGTTGAACAGGCCCGGTATGGGTTCCGCCACAACGCCATTGCCGCCAGTTCGGACAAAGTGTTCGTGATCGACAACCTTTCGGAGGAGATCCAGAACATCCTCGACCGGCGCGGCATCGAGCCTGAAGTCGAACGGGAGATCCGCGCGATCGACCTGGCGACGGGCAATCTGGTGTGGTATTACAACGACGAGGTCTTCGGCACCTCATTGAGCTACGATGAGGCGCAGGACGTGCTGGTGCAGTCGGGTCATCCAGGCCGGCGCCGCGCGCTGCCCGACGAGCCGCGCGACCGCATGCACGCGCTCCGCGGCGAAGACGGCCAGAAACTGTGGGCGGAATCGTATCAGCAGCGCCGCTCGCCGTTGGGCATGCACGCCGAGTGGGGCGAAATCATTGGCAGCACCGGCGAGTCAGCGGTGGACATGGTCTCCGGGACGCGCAGGTCTCGCGAACATCCGGTGACCGGCGCGACCCAGGAGTGGACCTGGATTGGCGGCTTGCGCTGCGGGACGCAGAATTTCAGCAAGCACCTGGCCCTGTTCCGCACTGGCGCCGCGGCTTACGCCGATCTGACCGGCGGCGCGATGACGGGCAACATCCCGGGATACCGCCCTGGCTGTACGAACAATATGATTGTAGCCGATGGCATGTTGAACTCTCCGGAATACACGCGCTCCTGTTCATGCAGTTACCAGCACCAGACCTCTCTCGGGCTTGTCCATATGCCGGACGTCGAGATGTGGACCTATAGTCCACTCCCAGATCCTGCGCCCGGCCAGATCAAGCGGGCGGGGGTCAATTTTGGCGCGCCCGGCAGCAGACTCCAGCCCGAGCGCGATATGCTTTGGGTAGATTATCCGTTCGTCGGCGGACCCACCCCGCGGATTCCGGTTCAGGTCGAAACGGAGAACGGCGAGGAAGACTGGTACCGGCATCATGCGTCCATGATTGAAGAGGAAAACAACGGACTGGCGTGGGTCGCCGGCTCTGGGCTTCGCGGCGCGCGATCGGTCACGATATCCGACCTCTTCAACGAGAGCAATCCCGGTGAAGAGCCTACGTATACCGTGCGGTTGCACTTCGCGGAGCCAGACCATGATGTCGAGGCTGGTCAACGCGTATTCAACGTAAGCCTGCAAGGCGATACCGTGCTCAGCGACTACGACATTACGGCTGAGACCGGTGGTCCCTGGCGGGTGGCCGTCGCCGAGTTTGACGCCATCGAATTGGCGCCCGGCGGCGAGCTCACAATCGAACTCGAACCCACTGGCGGGTCGGAACTAGACCCGATTATCAGCGGCGTAGAGGTGTTTGTGAACGAATAATCATAGGCAAGGCAGTTAACAACAAGCCGGCCAGCGCCGGACGTGGCCCCAGCGGGCGCGTCCGGCGCTCTCTGTGATGGGACTGGATAATACGGAGCCTTCGGCCGGCTGCGACTCTTCCGCTAGGGCTTGGGGCGAGTCTGCCGCAGGGAACGACAGTAAGCTGGGGTTTGAAGCGGCGGCGGGAAGGTTTTCCACTGCGAACGAGCGTTCCGAGGTGTTCGGAAGCGGGGTGACACAGCCCGCGGCCGAATGCGCGCGCAGGCCTACGTTTTGGTTGTACTGGCCATTTGTCGCGCCCAGAGCAATCACGTGAGCATACGCTTGCAGGATTGCTCTGGGCTCAGGGGCGTCTGTATCGGCCCTGTGCTGCACCGCGTCGGACGAGCCCGGCGGCTCGAAAATGGGTTCTCCGGTTTTGTCCTCCTACTCGCCGGTCGCCAAGCCAAAGGGATTGGTGAACGTGCGGTAGAGGTCATCGCCGTCTTCACGATGCAGTTCAATGCGCAGGAAGCGGTCGAGTTCCGGTGTTTCGCGGTAGTTTAGCGTATCGCCTTCATGGACTACTTGTCCCAAGGGCCAGGGTTCATTGCTGGTTTCGTAATCGTCGATGGGCTCCAGCGATTCCGGGGCGGTGATCCACTTGATGGTGTCATAGTTCGAGCCGTTCACCGTAATCACGCCCGCCTCTTCATCGACGTCGATTGCATGGAGCAACGGGAAGAGTTCGTCCGCCGGTGCGCGTTCGCGCAGGTCATTGCGGCGCGTGGACTTGCGGAAGTAGAACTGGCCCTCCTCCATGGCGGAACGCACTGACTCATCGCTTAGTTCATCGATAACGAATACCGAGTGCGATTCCCGCACGCTCGCCAGCCGGTGCATATCATCCGTGCCAAAACCCCAAATGGGGCGTTCCGGCATAAAGCGGGCGAGCAGTTGGTCCCAGAGGCCTTCATCATACTTCTCGGTTTGCGGCGATGAGTTCGTGACTTCTATCCCGACAAGATACTCGGGGCCATGCTTCTCGAAACGCTCGAAGTACCACTCAACGGGCTGGCGCGTCCACCAGTCCGACGCAATGCCAGGATGATCCAGAAATGCGAGGCCATTGCGATCCCGCACTTCGAATAACTGTTCATCTTCGTCTTTATCGCGGCTCAAAACGCCATAGTCGTTATAGAGGCTGTTGATGTGGTGCCGGTCGGATAGTTCGTTTCCTTCGATGCCCACCATGCCGAGCTCTTCCGGCGCGGGCGCGCCGAAATCCGTCCACGGCCAAGTTGTATTGGCGGGATAGTCCTCCGGTTCCGGATCGGGGTATGGAGAGGCCTCCTCCTCCGGCACATTACCGCGCTCGACATGCACGTTGGGCTCGTGCGTATCGTGGTCGGTAATGGACAGAATGGTAAAGCCGGCATCGCGATAGGCGGCGACGACCTCTTCGAGCCGATGATGGCCGTCGCTTTGCAGCGTGTGCGTATGCAATGCGGCCATGTGGCGTTCGAAGTTCTCCCAATCCACCTCTTCATAAGGGTTTAGTACGATTTCGACCGCGCCATTTTCCTCGGCCTGCGTCAAACCCGCGCTGGCAACCACAAGCGCCGTGGCCAACAGCATTGTCCAGATAAGATGATTCGCGTTCTTCATCACAGTGTTGCTCCTTTCGTTTGGGTGGCTCGCCTCCGATATGTTGAAGCTAGTATGGCAAAGTCGCGCGCTTACCTCCAGAGGGCCGCCGCGCCAGTTGGGAAGCGGGCGGCGTTGGAGAATATAATGCACGAACCAATACAGCGGCAAGTGGAGGAGCACGCCTTCCCAATTCGCATTTGCGCATGGGGGCGGCGGCGACGCAGCACGGAGGTAGTTCTATGTTAACGAGTTTACGAATGGCGATCACCGCTTCGTTAGGGGTCCTGATGCTGACGGGCGGGTTCGCGCAGGCGGGAACCGACTTGGCCGTGTTACCGCATGCCGGTCTCGACGTCGAGCCTGAGCATATGCTGCATGAATATCTTCTCGACAAGGCGGAGGCCGCATACGACGAACGTAGCGAGCGGCTTGAGGCGCTGGAAACCATCGAGGATGTGGAGGCGTATCAGGAGCGGTTGCGCGAATTCTTCTGGGGCCGAATTGGCGGGGAACTCGCGCGCACCCCACTAAACGCGCGGACCGTCGATACGTTGGAGCGCGACGGGTACACCGTCGAAAAGATCATCTTCGAAAGTCAGCCGGAGCATTACGTCACCGGTCTGCTATATCTGCCCGAGTCCGATCCGCCGTACCCGGGTGTGCTCGTGCCGTGCGGGCATTCCGCTACCGGCAAGGCGCGTGATCTCTATCAGCGCGCGCCCATTCTCATGGCGAAGAGCGGGGTAGCGGCGTTTTGCTACGATCCCATTGATCAGGGGGAGCGGCGCCAATTGCTGGATGAAGATGACGAGCCGATCATTACCCGGGCCACGCAGGGCCACTATTATGCGGGCGTTGGGTCCATTTTGGTGGGACGCAACACAGCGACGTACCGCATCTGGGACGGCATCCGCGCCCTCGATTTGCTGGAGTCGCGCGATGACATCGATCCGGAACGCATGGGCTGCGCCGGTATTTCGGGCGGCGGCACGTTGACGAGCTATCTGATGGCTCTCGACGAAAGAGTTCGCGCAGCGGCGCCGGGGTGCTATCTGACATCATTCAAGCGGCTGCTCGAAACCATCGGGCCACAGGACGCCGAGCAGAACATCTTCGGCCAGATCGCTTTCGGCATGGATCACGCGGACTACGTTATCATGGCTGCTCCCCGGCCCGTGCTCGTCATGGCGGCGACGGACGATTTCTTCGACATCGAGGGCACATGGGATGGTTTCCGCGAAGCGGCTCGCGTCTATGGATTACTCGAACAACCGGAACGGACCGCCATTCTTGAAGAGCCGGGCGGACATGGGTTTCCCAAGCTCATGCGTGAAGCCGCGGCCCACTGGATGCGCCGGTGGCTGCTTGAGCGGGACGAACCTGTCGCCGAGCCCGATTTCCCTATTGCCGACGAAGAAGAGCTGTGGTGTTCTCCCGATGGCGAGGTCATGCGTATCGAGGGGGCGCGCAGTGTCTACGACCTAAATCAGGAACTTGAAGAACAGCTGGCTGAACAACGTGCAGCGTTCTGGGGCGAAACGTCCGCCGATGCGGCGCTGGCGGAAGTCCGCCGCGTGACGGGTATTCGCGCGCATGATGAGTTGCCGAATCTAGAGTGGACCCGAGTAGGCGAAGAGGAGCGTGACGGATATCGCATTGACAAGCTTGTGCTCGAGCCCGAGCCTGGCGTCTGGTTGCCCGCCTTGGCGTACATGCCCGAAGATGGCGCGGAAGCCGCGCGCCTTTATCTGCACGAAGACGGTAAAGAGGCGGTGGATTCGGAAGAAATTGAAGAACTCGTTGCGGGCGGAGACATGGTGCTGGCCGTAGACCTGCGTGGCGTGGGAGAAACCGCGCCCGGCGGCGACCATTCCTACACCACCTACCTGCCGGTTGAGTGGCGCGACGCCACGATTGCGTACCTGCTGGGAACATCGTTGCTTGCCATGCGGGCGGAAGAGATCATCCAATGCGCTGAGTTCGCGGCGCAGTATAACGCTGACGGAACACGGCCCGTGCATCTGAAGACCATCGGCCGTGTAGGCCCGCCCGCCTTACATGCCGCCGCGCTTGAACCCGGCTTGTTCGCCTCCGTTACGTTGCGCAACAGTCTGGTGTCCTGGTCAAACGTTGTGGATACGCCGCTCTCGAAAAACCAGGATGCCAACTTAATTCACGGGGCCCTCGAGATCTACGACCTCCCGGATCTGCTTGCGACGCTGCCTGCAGATACGACGGAGTTCATTGAGCCGCTGAATGCCGCCGAGGAGCCGGTGAGCGAGTGACAACCGGGGCGGTTTGCGCGCGTATCAACAAGGCCGGTGCAGGAAGCGTACGCCAGTTTGGCTGGCCACTACGACATCATGCACAAGCCCGAGAAACAGGCCGTGGTCAAAGATGCCAGCGCGGGTGCTCAGTGCAGCGGCTAGATGATAAGGGTCGGTGATGGGGCCAAAGTTGCTATCTAGGATGTAGTTGCCCTGTTCGCTGTAGAAAGGTTTGCCGGCGGGTTTATTGCGTTGCGTTACATTGCCGCCAAGGTTTTCGAGATAACGCGTTACAGGGTGGCAGGCGAAAGGGAGTGTCTCGATGGGAACGGCCCAATGTGTGCCCAGACGCGGAGATAGTTTGCTTTCGTCAACCACGATGACTTCGCGGCGCGTATTCTGAGCAACGACTTTTTCGCGCAAGAGCGCGCCGCCGCCGCCCTTGATGACGTTGAAGTCGGCGTCGACCTCATCAGCTCCATCTATGGTGATGTCGATGAGGGGGGCCTCGCGAAAATCGGTGAGTTGGATGCCCAGATCTCGCGCGGCGTCTTCAGCTTGGCGTGAGCAGGGGATCGCGCGGATGTTGCGCAACTCGCCGGTTTGCATGCGTTGGCCCAGATAGTGGATGGCGTGAAGGGCCGTTGTGCCATGGCCCAATCCCACCACCATTCCCGATTCGATGAGCGAGACGGCGGCTTGGGCGGCTTCCCGTTTGAGTTCATCCTGTGTCTTAGGTGGCTTGGATTGATTGGATGGCATTTTCGTGCTCAATTCGCCTTTCATGACAACTGGGCCCTTCGTAACCTCCGCGTTACCGGCCACAACGAAAGCAAGTTGCTCCGCATAGGCTGGATTGACTGTGTATGGTGATATGGATGCTGGAATTGGCGCTAACGAAGCTATTCTAACGCTTTTGGCCGACCAATTCGATTCCCTGAACAAAAGCCTTTTGAGCGGAGAAGAATAGCACAATTATTGGCATGATTGTACCCCCAACGTATACCCGCGACGAAGCAGAGATCGATGTCCGATACAAGCATTTCGTAATGGGGGGACACGGCCGGATGGAAGGGCTGCTCGCCCGCCCGCGCGATTGGAGCTTCCGTTGACGTTTGCGGGGTTCCCGGCGGGCGCCATACAATAGCGATCAACCGTGGCAATGAGGGTTCATATGAGCAGCAAGCGCAGCGGCGCGCCCGTCCGCATTCTCCCCGAGGAACTGGCCAACAAGATCGCTGCCGGCGAGGTCGTGGAACGGCCCGCGTCGGTGGTGAAAGAACTCGTGGAGAATGCGTTGGACGCCGGCGCCAAGCGCATTACGGTGCGGCTTGTTGCGGCGGGGCGGCGCACCGTCGAGGTGACCGACGACGGCTCGGGTATGTCCGAGCAGGACGCCATGTTAGCCGTTGAACGCCATGCGACGAGCAAGATTCGGAAAACCGAAGATCTGGACAATATCCATACGCTGGGATTCCGCGGCGAGGCGTTAGCGAGCATCGCGGCGGTGAGCCGCTTCGAGTTGACGACCCGCCGGGAGCAAGACGAATCCGCCACGCGCATTCGCGTCGAGGGCGGTGTTCTGCGCGACGTGCAGCAGGTCGCCGCGCCGGTGGGCACGCGAGTGACGGTAAACCGGCTCTACTTCAACACGCCCGCGCGCGCCAAATTTCTCAAGGGTATTACGACGGAACTGGGCCACGCCATTGATGTGGCTCAGCGGCATGCGTTGATCCACGAAGGTGTCGCTTGGCGCTTGTTTCACAACGACAAGGTCCTTCTTGACATCCCCGAGAATGCAACAATGCGCGAGCGGGTCGCGCTTATCTGGGGCCTGAGCTTTCTCGAAGGATTTGTCACGCTTGACGGGGAGCACGGGGGCATGCGCGTCAGTGGGTTGATCGGAACGCCCGATTTGACCCGCTCGGCGCGGACCCATCAGTTCTTCTTCTTGAATTATCGGCCTATCGTAAACCGCGCGCTTCAGTACGGTTTTGAGGAGGGCTATCGCGAGCTGCTTACCATTGGGCGCAAACCCGTCGGCATTATTCACGTGCAGGCGCATCCGCGGCTCGTAGATGTGAATATTCATCCCGCCAAACGCGAAGCGCGTTTCCGGGACGAACGCGCGGTCCGCGAGGCCCTGCGCGTATTGGTGCGTAATCGGCTTGCGGAGCTTGGGGCGCCTTCTCACGCATCATCCGCGTCTCCGGTCACGTCCTCGTCACGCCAGGAGACCATGAGCGGTGAACAAACAGGGGCCGCGCAATCGCCTTCCATGGATGCGCCTCGGGCGCCTGCGCCGGGGGCGCCGCAGCATCCACGCCCGGAAACGGGAATGAGGGAAGCGCCGGTTGAGTCGGATACGGCGTCCGCCTCTCCTCGAGACGAGAGGGCCCAAGAACAACCGGGGGGGCCGTGGAAACCTTTTCAGAACTTGCTGCCTACCGTTGAGAACGAAGTGCAGACGGAACTCGGCGCTCAGAACTGGGACGAGGAAGGGCGCGTGGAGCCCTCGGCGGTGTATAGGGGAATCGACGCCGGAGAAGAACCGCCGATGCAGGTTTTTGACACGTATCTGCTGATTCCCAGTGAGGAACGGTTGTTGATAATCGACCAACACGCACTGCACGAACGGCTTACTTACGACATGCTGCGCAGCGATCTGGAGGATACGCAATACCAGGCGCAGCAGTTGGCCGTGCCCATTCTTATTGACGTGCCCGCCTCTCATGTGAAGACGCTTGAAAGCAACCTCGAACTGTTCTCGCAACTCGGTATCGAGATTGAGCCTTTTGGCGGCCATACGTTTCAGATCACCGCCATTTGCCATCTCTATGACGAGTCGCGCATTCAGGACGCGGTCTATGGCGTTCTCGACCACCTTGCCCAAGGCGAACTCTTCGATCGCGAAGAGTTCCTGGCCAGCTTCCTTCGGCTCGCGGTGCAAGCGTGCAAGGGCTCGATCAAAGCGGGCGATCGCCTTTCGCCCGAGGAACGGCGCCGATTGCTCGAAGGCTTTCGCCGACTGCGGCCGCCCTACACCTGTCCCCACGGACGGCCGATCATCACTGAACTAACGCAGCTTCAGATGGAGAAGAGCTTTCGGAGGCGCCAGTGAACGTGGCTTCCGACTCCAGGGCCGGGAGCGCAATCGATATCCTCGCTGTCGTCGGGCCTACGGCGTCGGGCAAGTCCTCGCTTGCCCTTTCTCTCGCTGAAAGGTTGAACACGGAGATTATTTCAGCGGACTCGATGCAGATCTATCGGGGCATGGAGATCGGCACAGCGGCGCCAACGCCTGAGGAGCGCGCCCGCGTGCGTCACCATTTTGTGGGCGTTATCGAGCCGGGGCAACCTTTCAGCGCCGGCGCTTTTCAGGAACAAGCCACGCCGGTCGCCCGCCGGTTGAACGCAGAAGGGAAGATTGCGGTGGTCGCGGGCGGATCGGGGTTGTATGTTCGGGCGCTCATCGATGGTTTGTTCCGCGGACCCGGCGGCGACCGGCGCATTCGGGAACGATTACACCGGGAAGCGGAGACGGACGGCGTTCCGGCGCTTTACGCCCGATTACAGGATGTGGATCCGGCTTATGCGGAGCAGATCCTTCCCGGCGATTTACGGCGCATCGTGCGCGCCCTCGAAGTGTACGAGGTTTCAGGAGCGCCCCTGTCAGCGTGGCATGCGCGCCATCAAGAGGAGCCGCCGCCGTTTCGCGCGTTGCAGGTGGGATTGGACTGGGAGCGTGAGCAGCTCTACGCCCGCATTGACGCCCGCGTTGACGCCATGCTTGCGGCGGGGTTCGTCGAAGAGGTGCGGCGGCTGCTCGCGGCGGGATATGAGCCCGCGTTACACCGTATCCGGTCCCTGGGTTATCGCGAAATGGCCGGATATCTGCGGGGCGAGATGGAGTATGAGCAGGCCGTCGAGGCGATGAAGCGCAATACGCGGCGGTTTGCGCGGCGGCAATTGAGCTGGTTTCGAAATGACGAACGGATTCGCTGGCTGCCAGTGGACGAAAACATCTCGACGGATACTCTTTGTGATCAGGTGCTTGGCATGCTGTCCGAATCGCCATAGACGCCATCTTCGGTGACGACCCAGTCGATGTCGTGGTCGTGTTCGAGGCAAGGCAGCGCGGGTGCGACTTGGCATTCATAGGCCAGGCCAATGCTTACTCCAGGGAACCCCGCCAGAAACCGGTCGTAGTAGCCGCCGCCTTGTCCCAAGCGCGCGCCTGAGCGTGTGAACGCCACGCCAGGTACGAGCACCACGGACGCCGTTGGAATCGCGCCGAGCGGTGGGCCTTCTACGGGCTCGAGAATGCCGTAGCGTCCCAGCGCGAACTCGGCATGCGGCGCGGTCTCGATCCATTCCAGTGTGGGCGCGCTTATCGTGCGCGGAAAAGCGATTCGCTTGCCTACCGCTCTCGCCTGTTGCACGATCAGCGCGGGGTCGGCTTCTTTGCCCGGCGCCGCGGCGTAGGCGAGCAGGCACTCGGCCGCGGCGTAGGCTTCCAATGCCTGCACACGTAGCGCCATGGCCGCCTCTTTGACCAAGCGTTGGGATGGCTCGACGGCGCGTCTCAACATGCGGTAACGCCGTCGCAGTCGTTGTTTGTCGTTGGTTGTGTTCACAGTCCTCCGAGTATGCGGACGGCTTATCCCGTTTCGGTCCGAATTCGAATTTCACTAGCCGCGGCTATGCCGCGTGGGATATGATAGACTACGGACGTTTTCCCGTCCGGTTCGCACGCGAACGCAGAAACAATCTCGACGCATTGCCTAAGGATACCGAATGAAACCCCTTCTCGCCATTACAATGGGCGACGTGAACGGCATTGGCCCAGAGATTCTGGCCAAGGCCCTGGCGAATCCCATTGTTACACAGTGTTGCCGGCCGCTGATCATCGGAGATGCAGCCCATCTCGAAGCAGCGCGCGGATTCGCGCCGGCCCTGCCCGAGGTCTGGGCGGCGCCCGCCGTGGCGGAACCGGCGCCTGCCCATGTGATTCCCGTCTGGGATGCCGGTGTTCCGGCGCCCCCGGCCAAACCCGGCACACTCGACGCCGCCGCCGGGCGCGCCGCCGTGGCGTGGGTCGAGGCGGCGGTTGACCTCGCCATGAAGGGAACGGCCGCCGGTATGGTCACCTGTCCGTTGAACAAGGAGGGCATTCACCGGGCCGGTTATACATGTGCGGGCCACACGGACCTCATCGCTCAGCTTACCGGAACGCTGGAGTACCGTATGAGCTTGTTCGCCGGGGCGATGCGCGTAGTGCATATATCCTCGCATTGCAGCCTGCGTGAAGCCATCGAACTGGTTACCGCCGAGCGGGTCGTGGAATCCGTGCGCATCGCGGCCCGCGCTTTGCGCGGCCTTGGCGTTGCGTTACCGCGCATAGCGGTGGCCGGCTTGAACCCGCACGCGGGCGAGAGCGGCGCGTTTGGAGACGAGGAAGTGACAAGCATCGGTCCCGCTGTCGAGGCTTGCCGCGCCGAAGGCATCGATTGCAGCGGGCCATACCCGCCCGACACCGTGTTCCGGCAGCTTCGGGACGGCGCGTTCGATCTAGTAGTGGCATTGTACCATGACCAAGGGCACATCCCGGTTAAGCTTATCGCCATGGACGAGGGCGTCAACGTTACGTTGGGCATTCCGATCATTCGGACCTCGGTCGATCACGGCACCGCGTACGATATTGCGGGTGCTGGCGTCGCCCGGGAGCACAGTTTAGTTGCGGCTATCACGTTGGCGGCTCAATGGGCGAAGAGCGGATGGCTTCAGAGGAGCTTCGCGAAAGGGTCGGCAGTATGAAAACGATTCTGCTGGCGGCGTTAAGCCTGAGTTGCGCTGGCGCCGCATGGGCGGAGACCTTTACGCCTCACGGTCAGTTCTATTCAGTGGGGCCGAACCCGGTCGCCATCGTCGCCGCTGACTTTAATGGCAACGGCTGGCCAGAGATTATCACCGCTGACCGCGGCCTCATGAGCGATCCCAGCGAGGAGCGCCCGGCCAACGACGAACTGGCTTTCCTTGTGGCGGAGGGGGACCTCGACTACACCGCGCAGCCGCCTTTGCGGGCCGATTTCGCGCCCTATGCGCTCGCCGTCGCCAACGTCGCAAGCCCGCGTCAGCCGGACCTGTTAGTGGGCAGTTTCATGGCTACCCGGCAAAGGGATTTGTCGTATTTCCGCAATATCGGGGACAACTTGTTCGAGTCCAGCCATTTCAACGTGCGTGGCGAGTATCTACCGTACACTCAAGTGCGCGACAGCGATGAGCAGCCCGTCTTTACGCGGCCAGGCATCACGTCGATTACCGTGGGCGATTTCAACGGCAACGGGCGGCAGGACGTTATCGCCACCGGATGGAGCAGCGATGTGTTGTTGTTCTTTCCCGGCCGGGAAGGTGAGCATTTTGGCGAGCCGCGCACGATATCGGCCCCCGGGGGCGCACGCAGCGTCGAGGGCGTGGACCTCGATGGCAACGGAACCCTTGACCTTGTGGCCGCAATGTACAGCAGCCACGAAGTCGCTGTGTGGCGGGGTGAAGGCGATGGCCAATTCGAACCGGTGACCCGTTTCCCGAGCCGCGGCCGTTTGCCGCATCGCATCCGCGCCGCGGACATGAACGGGAATGGACGGAAAGATTTGGTCGTATCCCATTGCTACGGCGACGATTCCGTCGTGATATTCTATGGCGACGGCGCCTTTGGTTTCGCTAGCTCACAAGAGATGGTGCTCGGAGAGAACCGCAACGCTATCGAGCACGAGATCCGCGACATGGCGGTGGCTGACTTCACGGGCAACGGGCGGCCCGACATCGCGGTGGCCTGTTACGCATCGAGCCGCGTCACGGTCATGCTTAACCGTTCCGAGGGCGAGACGCTGCCGCAACGCTTCGAAATGGAGCATTATTCCTTTGAACGCGGCCGGCCTCGTGCGTTGTCTGTGGCGGACTTCAACCGCAATGGACGGCCCGACATCGCGGTGGCGCTTTGGGAGGCTAACGCGGTGGCCCTCTTGCTTAATGGCGACGAGGACGAAGGGGAGTAAGTTAAGAGCTATACCGTGCGCGAGTACGTCAGCTCGCCGGCCCGCCGGCGCAAGCAGGCGTCGAAGACCATGGCGATATTGCGCACGAATACGCGTCCCACGGGGAGCACAATTAGCCGCTCGCCATCCTGGCGGATGAAACCGTCTTCGGCCAGCGCTTGCAGATCGGCTTGTTCGACGGTGAAGTATTCGGGAAAGGACCGGCCCCACTTCCCCTCGAACTCGGCGTAGTCCACAGCGAAGTTACACATCACCTCGTGAATTACCCACCGGCGCACTTGATCATCGTCGGTTAAGACATGGCCAGCATGGATGGGCAGCCGTCCGGCGTCCAGCGCCTCATAATAGGTGGACAGCTTCTTCGTATTCTGCGCATACACCCCCCCGATATCACTGATGGAAGAGACGCCTGCGGCAATCATGCCATCCCCGGGCATGACGGCGTAGCCCATGAAATTGCGGCGCAGGCGCCGATTATCCATGGCGCGCGTCAGTTCGTCATCGGGCAACGCAAAATGGTCCATGCCAATGGCGCGGTAGCCGCCTTCGATCAGCCGTTTCCGTGTCAACACGAGCAGCGCGAGTTTCGTGTCTTGCGACGGCAGGGCGTTCTCATCAATACGCCGCTGATGGTGCAGTTTCGCGGGCAGATGGGCGTAACTGTATACGGCCAGGCGGTCCGGACGCAGTTCGTTGATGACAGCGAGAGTACGGTCCCATTTCTCGACGGACTGGGCGGGCAATCCGTAGATGAGATCAACATTCACGCCTTGGAAGCCCATTCGTCGGCATCGCTCGAGCGACCGCCGCGTCTGTTCTTCGGTCTGATAGCGGCCGATGGCCTCCTGCACCGCCGGGTCGAAGTCCTGCACGCCCATGCTGACGCGGTTGAAGCCGAGGCGGCGGAGTAGTTCCAGTTGCTCGTCCGTGGTTACGCGCGGGTCAGTTTCCAGCGCGATCTCCGCGCCGTCCACGAAGGCGAATCGGCTCCGAATGGCTTCGAACATCCGTTCGATTTGTTGAGGGGCCAAGAAGGTTGGCGTGCCGCCGCCCCAATGAAGCTGCGCCAGCGGACGATGCCCCACGTAGCCGGCGAGAATATCAAGCTCCTTCTCGACGTAGTCCAGGTACTTGTCCTCGACGCCTGGCTTGCGGCTGACGATGACGTTGCAGCCGCAATACGCGCACCGCGTTTCGCAGAAGGGAATGTGCACATACAGCGACAATGGGCCCGTACTCGCCGAGGCGCGCTCCAACGCTTCCCGCAAGGGAGTCTCTTGGAAGTCGCTACGCCATACGTTGGCCGGCGGATAGCTGGTGTATCGCGGACCCGGCCGGTCGTAGCGTTGGAGCAACGCGGCGGTGATCTCAGGTTCTATGGGGGGTGTCGAGGATTCAGTCATCATCTTAACCAAGTTGTTCGTCTGCCAGTTTACACTCTATGTGTGGCCCCCTACAAAGCCAAGGATTGTGAAGGATAGCGAACCACCGGTTAGAATGGGTGCAGCCAAATCGGAGAATCTATCGAAGGAGGTCCGTAATGCACAACGTAGTGGTTCAAGGCGTTTCCATCCCAGCGCTCGGGTTCGGTACGTGGAAATTGAAGGGCAAGGAG
>PUMX01000140.1 GCA_003552485.1 Candidatus Hydrogenedentota bacterium | reverse complement strand
GCGTCGGCGAGCGCTTTGAGCGCGCCCGGCCCGTCAGTGGTCAGCCCGATAAGCCAGCCGTCTTCGTTCACAATCGTGTTGACGCTGCCCACGTGGCGCGCCATGGGTTCGATTTCGTCGAGATGGGGCATTACCGCCAGTTTGTGTGGAATCGTGACGCTCAGCCCACGAAAGCTGGGAAGGGCGCGCATCCCCCGCAGGCAATTCTTGACATCGGCTGTTTCGAAGGCCAAATAGACGTAGTTTAGATTGGCGGCCTCATAAGCAGCATTGTGCATCAACGGCGAAAGCGAGTGTCCAACGGGATTGCCGATGACGCCGCATAGACGTGTGGACGTATCGATGTGCGGCATATATTTCCTTATAGATTTGCGGCGCCAAAAGCGGGGCCTCGAAACCAAAGCCTCAGCCTGGCGGCCACGCGAGCGCGCGTCCGCCGAGGATGTGCAGATGAATATGGAACACGGATTGCCCGCCCCATTCGCCACAGTTTAGCACGTAGCGAAAGCCTTTTTCCGTCAACCCTTCCTGCACAGCGATTTCGTTGGCGCGCAGCAGCATGTCGCCCAATAGGTCCCGGTGTTCAGGGCCGGCGTCCGTGATGTGGGCTATGTGCTTTCGGGGAATGATGAGCACATGGGTGGGCGCGCCTGGGTTAATGTCGCGAAAGGCGTAGAACTGCTCGTCGCTGTATACAGGATCCGACGGAATCTCGCCGCCGGCAATTTTACAAAAGATACAATCGCTGTCTGTCATGAATTGCTTCCCCCTTCGCAAGAGCAGCGAACCAGCCGTTTCGGTCAAGGTTGACCAAGCTGGTAAGCCCTAGCCAGTATTGTGTGCCGTCTCGAGTTGATGACGGCGCCTCCTGGCGCCAGGTATTGTGCCGCAACCACCCCCTTTATACCATAGCAGCCCGACCACCGGGAAATACTGCATTAGGGACCGAGTTCGCCCATTTCATATAAAAGCAACGCCGAGGCAACCATCGCGGCGATTTCCGATCGCAAGGTGTGAACGCCCAGGGAGGTCGGATGGCCGCCGTGCCGAGTCAACAACGTTAGTTCCTCAGGATGAAAGCCTCCTTCCGGCCCCACCGCCAAAGTCGCTGACGAGGCGTCTACCACCTCGCGCAGGGGCCTAGCCTTCATCGCCATTGTTGCTACCACCAACGGCTGTGGCAGTCCATGCAGCGCGTCGGTCAGTGTTGGCGCAACGGAAAACTCTGGCAGCCATAGCCGGCCACACTGCTTACAGGATTCGATTGCCCAACGTTCCCATTTGTCCTGGTGTTTTGGCGCGCGGTCCGAGTGTTGCCCCTGATAGAATACGAACTGGGTGACGCCTATCTCGGTGCAGCGGCGAATGAGGTCTTCAGTTGGGGCGCCCCGGTTGAGACAGGCTTGCAGCAGTGCGAGCTGATATCGAGGCGGGGGCGCTCGATGAACATCCAGCACTTCAGCATCCACATGATGGCGGCTTGCGCGCGTCACGGAGGCCTCGCCCTGCCAACCCCGTCCGTCGAAGAGATGTATCCGGTCGCCGGGGCGCACACGGACGGCGTTTAGCGCGTGGTGCGCTTCAGGGCCCTGCAACGTGGCGATGGCGCCGGTTTCGGCCGGCTGTGTTATATGGAAACGATGCATATGGGGCACGGTTCCGGCCTCTTCCGTGAATCCAAGCGATGCGACAAATGGAGCATGGAACCCGAGGGATTACCACCGCTGGCGCGATGAGACAACGCCGTCTAATAATGCGCGCCAGTGAACGGCCCAATCTCGTAGGAACCGTGAGCAGAGGATAGCGTTTGTGTAGACTCTAGACCGACTGCGTACTGGCTATTGGCGGGTTGACGCGGCTTCGCTTGATGCTTGTGAAACCTCTTGCATGCGCCTTGTCCGTTTACGCTCTTACTCCGTTTCTGACTTCTTTGGCGAGATTGGCGCAGTCATACACGAAATTCCGGTTGCGCTGGCTCTGCAACGCTCGCTTGGCGATGTCGTCGGGCTCGAATTGACGCAGTACGGCGCTCCGGAGCTCCGAGATCATAGGCCGGTACTCGTGATCGCCAATTCGATTGACCCACTCATCCGGGTCCGCCTTCAAATCGTAGAAACGCTCCTCGTACTCATGCACATAGATATACTTGTAATGATCCTTTACGGCCATGAAACCGGGCGCATGAGTGCCCTCTCCGTGATATTCGCCGAAGATGATGCGATTGGGCGGTTCCTCGCCCTCGGTCAGGCTGGGTAACAGGCTGACGCCCTCCAGATCTTCGGGGTTCGGCGCTTCGGTCAGCTCGGTGAGCGTGGGGAACAGGTCGATAAGGGATACCGGCGTCTCAATGCGGGCGCCTTCGGGCCACTGTCCGGGAAAAGAGCCGATCAGCGCGATGCGGGAAGCAGGTTCATAGAAGCAGCGCTTTTGCACCATGCCGCGCCGCGCCAGCATGTCGCCATGATCGCTGGCGAACAGGATGGCCGTGTCCTCGCGCAAGCCGCGGCGGTCCAGCATGTCCAGCAGTTCGCCAATCCGTTTATCCATGTCGTACACAACCCCGTAGTAGGTTTCGTAGAGCCAGCGCAGATTGTCGTAATCCATTAGCCGGTCGCGGATATCGGGGACGTAGTGAAAGGCGTTGAGCCATTCATCCATGGGGCCGTGTATGGGATTGACACCGTCGGGAACCGAGGGCAACGGCAGTTCCTTGTCGCGGAAGAGATCGCGCACCTTGTCGTGAATCCAGAACGGGTTGTGGGGCGCGTGATACGAAACGCAACAGAAGAAAGGATCACTATTCCGGCTCTTTCTTCCTAAGAAGTTCAGGGCCGCATTGTGGATACGCTCGTCCCAGTCAAAGTGCACGGGGTAATCCGACCACTTTTCCGGATCAACGTAACTCGGGCCCATCCAGTCCACACCCCAGGGATTGCCGCGTGAAGGCAGATCCCATCTCCAGGCAAGCCGGTAATCAAAAGGGTCGTATTCTTTGGTGTAGTCCGTGTCCAACGCGATGCGTTTGCCGAATCCGTGGTGCTGGTCGTGCCCCACGAAATGCATCTTGCCCACGATGCTGGTTTCATAGCCGGCGGCCTCGAGGGCGTGACCGATGGTGGGCCACTCCGAGAGGAATTCGGCCGCGTTATCCCACGCGCCGATATCGGAGACATACCGACCAGTGACCATTGAGGCTCGGGAAGGAGCACACATCGGGGAATTACAGTAAGCGGTTTCAAACACTGTTCCCGATGCAGCTAATGCGTCCAGATTGGGGGTTCCTCCCACCGTGTCTCCGTAGGGGCCAGCCAATTGCGGCACGAGTGAATCAGACATGATGTAAAGGATATTCATGGCGCCTTCCTAGCTTTCTTTCTCTTGCGCGCTAAAGAATAGATTGCATATACCGCACTCGCCGCCAGCATCAAACCAAGCGTAAAGACATCGGCAATCCCTGCGATACTTGCGTTGCCCCGTTGGATGAAGAATTTACAACGCATGGTATGTAGCATACCAACTTGGCCACAAGAAAGCAAACCCAAATACATCTCGGACTGGCGCGCCGATAATGGAAAGCATTAGTAGGCGGGCAAGGATCGCTATTTGTGGGCGTGGCCGACTTTCACGGTGCGGCCCGTGCTATTAGCCTTATAGATGGCGCAGGCGATTTCGACGGCATGCGTACCGCTCTCGATGGTTATGGCGGGCTCGCGTCCGCTGCGCAGCGCTTTCACCATATCCTCCACCGAGAGGCGGTGGCCTTCGATCTTTACCGCCATGGGATCGCTGCTGACGGCTCCCGTTTTCGACGCCGAGCCAAACTGCGCCATCATTCTCTCTCGTTCCTTGGGGCCGCCTGCTTCATAGAAATCCAGTTGATTACCCAAGCGCGAGAATGAACCTTTT
>PUMX01000381.1 GCA_003552485.1 Candidatus Hydrogenedentota bacterium | reverse complement strand
TTGCCGGCAAAGTCCGCGACAGTGTACGTCAGGGTATAGTCTCCAGCGGTTGAAGTGTCAACGGCCCCGTTCGTCTCGATGAGATGACTGATATCACCATTGAAATTATCCACGGCTTCTGCGCCGGGACACGAGAAACTAGATCCAAACGGAACGTATAGGGGTCTTTCGCCTAACAACGTCAGCTCTGGCGGTGTCGTATCAAATACGACTGAGCCAGCGTTGTCTACGGCGACCTCGCGCGGTTCGACAATTGTCAAGTCCGCATGGGCGGAGACGGGGATGGCTGTTAACAACGCAAAGAGTGCGGCCGCGGCACATGCACAGGCCAAGTTCATCGAGGCGCCATGTCCAAGCTTAATTTCTGGCCTATCGAGTACTAGTGTTCTGCCGTGTCTCGTGTTCATGCTTTTGTCCTCGATCGTGAAAATGATTGCGGCCTAAACCAGCGTGGCGCTGCTCTCCGGTGTGTTGCGCCACTCATTCGACTCCAAGCACTATGTTGATCACCTTTTGTATGTCCAGCGCATTGACTCCTCCGGAGCTTGTAACGTTGGCTGGAACAGGGGTAGGCATGCCAAGGACTGCGTTGATGACCAGTTGCAAATCTTGTGCGTCCACCCGGCCGTTGCGGTTTACATCACCCAGGATTCCGGTGTGCGGGTAGCAGGTTGGGTTAGCGGGGCAGCTTCCCCAATTTACCTCGAAACCATCCCAGAAACCGTCGCCGTCCGTATCCTTCACCCAAGGATCGACACCCCACAGAAACGCCTCAAACACGGTCAGGCCGTTCTTGCTGATGTCGTCATCTACATCACCGTTAGCACGGGGATCGAGTCCGTAGCGCAGTCTCCATCCGTCCGGAATGCCATCGCCGCTGCTGTCTGGGTTGTTGGGGTCTGTGCCTAGCGCGAGTTCGACAACATCGGGAATGCCATCGCCGTCGCTATCCACGGGATCGTCGGCATTGATATACACGAATGCCGCGCCGCCATAGGCGTAAGCCTCTGGCATGACGAACAGGCCAACGATGAGGCCTGCGGATATGACAAGAGTAAGTCTGGCTGCCGTGATGCTGGGTAGCGTTGCTGTTCTCATAATTTGATCCTCGTACCGCCTCATTCTCAATGGATACCGCGCCAAGTGAAGCAATCTACGAGCCATCCCATTTTTGTAGGCGTAAAGTATTGATATATAGAGGCTTATCGATTCCTTTACTGGATGCGTTTCGGGGGTGGCCGCGATGGCGGAGGATTGCGGAGACGGCGACGGTTTGACGTACTGTCGAGATTTCGTCAGACAAACGACGAGTGAGTGGTCTTGGAGGCGAGGCGCTCTGGCTGTGCGGATATTCACGACCGCCGGACCGGAAAGCGGCCGAGCATTAGCCAGGCAGAGAAGGCCGCTTCGTGTCTACGATAATGTGGTCGTATAAACGGGGAAAGTGCTGAAAACCCCTTGACCGCCGCCGGAGCCGCCCGTATCATGGCTATACGAGAGGAGGGGGCAGCTTTGGCGCGCCTGTATCTTGGGAAGGTGACGCGTTGGATGGTTTCTGTTCGGTGTAGAAACTCCGATAAGACCTACTGCTCCAACATGAGTGCCGTAACGGACGCTACCCCATTTATTGAGGATAAGGAGTTCGCCTGAGCAGAGTCGCTGGTCTCGGGAGCGCTTGCGCTGGCGGCTGAAAAGCGCGCCTAAGTGTGGGGTTGCCCGTCATGGCGGGCGTTCATTTCGTCCGCTACAGAGACAATTGGCGCCAAAGGTGGGAAAAAAAGATTCACCAGTCATGCGAGGCTAACCGAATCCGATCGATAGGCTGCGCGCGCCTTTCGGGTTGCGCGTTGGGAAGGGGCGCACTTGGAACAAGGCACAGTTCTACCCATCGAACAGCGGATGGCCGCGGATTTTGAGGCGGCCTTTGGAAAGCCGCCGGAGCTTATCGTGCGGGCGCCGGGACGCGTTAATCTTATTGGCGAGCACACCGACTACAATGGCGGTTTCGTGCTTCCCATGGCGATTTCGCAAGCTACGTTCATTGCGGCCCGTCCACGATTGGATCGCCGACTTCACGTGAGCGCCGTCTTGCTGCAGCGATGGGCCACTGTTGATCTGGATCGCCTGGAACACAATTCAGAGGAGCCATGGGCCAACTATCTCATTGGCGTCGCCCGGGAACTCGAAATTGCCGGTCATCCGTTGCGCGGCGCAGACATGATCGTGACGAGTTCTTTGCCTCTGGGAGCGGGATTGAGTAGTTCAGCGAGCCTCGAAATGGCCGTGCTGAAGCTGTTTGAGACGATGGGCGGATTCGAGCTAGACGATGACGAAGCGGCCCAGTTGGGACGCCGGGTTGAGAACGACTTCATCGGCGTGAGCACCGGGATCATGGACCAGCTCATTATCCGTGTCGCCCGCGAAGGCCACGCTTTGTTCTTGGACTGCCAGGACCTCAGCCGCGAGCATGTGCCGCTTTCGTTTCCGCGAACGGCTTTTGTGATCATGGACACCGGCGTGAAGCGTGAAGTAGCTGCTTCTAAGTACAACGAACGCGTGGCGCAGTGCAGGCAGGCCCTCCAAGACATGAATGCAATCCTTGGGCGTACGGCGCAAACGCTGCGGGCGTTCACGGCAAAGGAACTCGAAGTTTGCCGGCCGTCCATGTCGGACCTTATCTACCGCCGGGCGCGGCACGTCATCACCGAGAACGCGCGCACGCAGACCGCCTCGGGAATGATGAAATCCGGGGACGCTACGGCCATGGGGATGCTGATGAATGCCTCACACGAGAGCTTGGCCACGGATTATGAGGTGACGGGACCTTCCCTCGACGCGATGGTGCGAATCGCTCACACGCTAGAGGGGTGCTTCGGCGCGCGAATGACGGGCGGAGGCTTTGGCGGCTGTGTCGTCAGCTTGGTCGAGGCGGCGAAGGTGGCCGCGTTCTCTAACACGCTGCTGGAACGGTACGCGTCGGAAACAGGCAACATAGGCGACGCGCTTATCTCTACGCCGTCCGCCGGCGCTGGCGTCGTTTTGAAGGGCGCAATAAGCTGACGAGAAGGACAACACAAGGGAGGTAAGCCATGAAGGTCATTGTAACCGGAGCAAGTAAAGGCATTGGGCGAGGAATTGCTACTTATCTCGCTATGGATGGGATGACCGTCGGCTTGTTGGCCCGTTCTCAAGAACTGCTCGAAGATCTAGCGCAAGGCATTCGCGATCAGGGTGGCGCGTGCGAAACGGCGGCGTGCGACCTTCGTGATCTTGACGCAACGACCGGCGCGATAGGCGAGTTGGCGGACAAGCTCGAGGGCGTCGACGCGCTGGTGAATAACGCCGGCCTGGTCATTCGTAAGAATGTCTTTGACCTCAGTCCTGAGGAATGGCGAAGGATGATTGAGACAAACGTTAACGGCGTGTTCTACGCCACGCGCGCCGCGCTGCCGCATTTGCAACGGAGCGGCGGTGGACACATCATCAACATTTCCTCGATTTCCGGCAAGCTTCCATTGCCTGGCGGCAGCGGCTATGCGGCGAGTAAGTACGCGGTGACGGGATTCTCGCTTTCACTGTTTCAGGAACTGCGCGACCACAACATCACTGTATCCACCATTTACCCGGGTTCAGTGGACAGTGAGTCGCATCGGCATGGCGACCAGACGGACACATCATGGAAGGTCGCGCCGGAGGACGTAGGGAAAGTATGCCGCGATATTCTCACGGCTGCGTCCGGGACGGCCATCAGCGAACTCGAGATTCGGCCGTTACGGCGTCCCCCCAAATCGTGACCCCGTTCGACGCGCTTTCTCGGCGCTTACGCTGGGAGTATAGGCACACGACGACAACCCCCAACCCAAGCGCTACGCGTATCGAAAGGCGGCGCGCCTACAGCACGGCGTTC
>PUMX01000336.1 GCA_003552485.1 Candidatus Hydrogenedentota bacterium | reverse complement strand
GCGGTTCCCATGAGCAGCGCCGTGACGCACAGCGCAAGTGTTGCAAGACGCATGTGGGTTTTCCAAGACATGACGAATGCTCCTCCCGATTGTAGTCCCCGTCCATTTATCAACAGCATAGCGCGGAATGACACGCCAGCGCCACCAGGCGCGCCAAACCTGGCGGATCGCGTCTTTGATCCATTCTGATCGGGCGCGTACCATCAAACACAAAACGATCGTGTTCGCATTAGTTAGCAATTATGCCAGAAGGAGGAGAATCACGATGAAACGGCGTACTTTCTTGGGGTTGACGGGAGCCGGAGCCACATCGGCGTGGCTGGGCGGAGTGACGGGCGCGCGCGCGGCCGGGGCCGGCGAAAGCGCGCCGGATCTACAGTTCGACATGGATGATCTCGCCGCGCGGAACCAAAACCGCTCGACAGTGATTGCGCAGAACGGGATGGTCTGCACGAGCCATCCACTCGCTTGTAATGCCGGACTCGACATCCTCAAGGCGGGCGGCAACGCCATCGACGCCGCCGTGGGGGTGAACGCGGTGTTGAGTCTCGTCGCGCCGTTATACAATGGGCTGGGCGGTGATCTCTTCGCCATCGTGTGGAATGCGAAGGACCAGCAACTCCATGGCTTGAATGCGAGTGGACGCTCCCCCAAGGCGTGGACCCTCGAAGCCGCCCAAGAGATGGGCCTTGATTCCATACCCGGCAACAGCGAGCTCGCGTGGAGCGTGCCCGGTTGCGTGAAAGGGTGGGCGGACCTGCTCGACCGTTTCGGAAGCAAGTCTTTCGCCGAAGTCCTCGAACCGGCCATCTACTACGCCAAGGAGGGGTTCCCCGTTTCGCCGCGCATTGGCGAGGATTGGAGCTTCAACCCGGACAATCACCCCTCCCTTGCGGCCACGTTTATGATTGACGGCCGGGAGCCCGCTATTGGCGAGGTAATGACCAATCCCGATTTGGCGCACACTCTGGAACAAATCGCCCGGGACGGCGCGCCTGCGTTCTACGAAGGCTCCATTGCCGAAGCCATTGTCGAGCGCGCCCGGGACGGCGGCTCGAAGATGACGATGGAGGACCTGCGAGACCATTACAACACTTGGGACGATCCCGTAAGCGCTACGTATAAGGGCTATGACGTCTGGCAACTGCCGCCCAACGGCCAAGGCATCGCCGCGCTGCAGATCCTCAATATGCTCGAACACTTCGATCTCGGCGCTATGGAGCCCAACTCGCCCGAGCATCTGCATCTCATTGTCGAGGCGGTTAAGGTGGCCTACGAGGACCGGGCCAAGTATTACGCTGATCCCGAGTTTGCCGATGTGCCCGTGGACTGGCTTATCTCCAAGGAATACGGCGCCGAACGCGCAGCCCTCATCGACCCCGGCCAGGCCGCGAAGGAGTACGGGCCCGGCATCCCCGAGGACGAATCGGACACGGTCCTCCTCACCACTGCTGACAAGGACGGCAACATGGTGTCGCTCATCCAGAGTATCTTCGGCCGCTGGGGTTCTCGCATCGTGCCCGAGGGGACTGGCTTCGCCATGCAGAACCGCGGTTTCAGCTTCGCCCTCGACCCCGATCACCGCAACCGGCTCGAAGGCGGCAAGCGGCCCTTCCACACAATAATCCCCGCCTTCGTCACCCAGGCCGGCCGACCCGTCTTCGCTTTTGGCGTCATGGGCGGCGGTTTTCAGCCGCAGGGCCACGTGCAGATCCTCGTGAACATGCTCGAGTACGGCATGTCTCCGCAACAGGCAAGCGACCAGCCGCGCATCAAGCACCGCGGCAGTTCGAGCCCTACGGGCCACGTCATGACCGACGGCGGTATCGTCGATTTCGAGCGGGGCATCCCAGACTCGACGAAAGTGGCTCTGGCGGAGAAAGGCCACGTACTACGGCCGGGCGTGCGCACGCATGGCGGATTCCAAGGCATCTGGATGGAGCCCGAACCGCGCCGGTATTTCGGCGGCTCGGACAGCCGAAAAGATGGCGCCGCCGTAGGGTATTAGCGGCGTTGCATGCGTCCAGCTTCAAATAGGAAAGCCCACAGCGCGCCCGAGCGCCTTCCGTAGCGGCGTATCGAACCGGCGCGGCGGCGCGTGCGCACGCGCCACGATAATGTGTTTTCCCTCACGAACGACCGGGCAACGCGGCGTCCGTCCCCGGATGAGTGTGCTTTCTGACGCGATGGCATGCGTTTCTCGCTGTTGTCGATCATCGCCGGTTTAGATGCTGGAGCTACTTGCCGCTGTCGACCGGCGGGGCGGAACAGCGATGTCCGATAACGCAGCGCGCGCCTGACTTACCGTCTCTCTAACGTATTTCCATGCTCCCGTGTAACAATACCGTTACGTTAAACGTATGCTTGGGTGAGCTCACACGGAGGAGGAGGCGATGGCGCGAGCAAACGGGCGCGTCCCCTGGCCGCGCGGCGGGGACGGCGCCGCCGGGTTCGGAGCGTGGTGCGCCGAACTCGAGCGGCCGCTCTACAGCTATCTTCTCCGCATGACCGGTTCGCCGGAGGACGCCGAGGATGTGGCGCAAGACGCTTTCCTCCGTGTGTTCCGCGTGTGGAGATCGGGCCGGTTGCGCCGCGATGAAAGCGAAGCGCGCTCGCTGGTGTTCAAGACGGCGCACAACTTGGCGGTGGATTTGCTGCGCAAGCGCAACCGTCCCCAGCCGGACCCGCCCGAACCGGCCGCGGCGGCGAGCGCCATGGACGGCGAGGCGACGCGCATAGCGATTGCCCAGGCCCTGGCGCAATTGCCGGCAGATCAACGCGGCGCGTTGCTGCTGCGCGAGTACGGCGGGCTTTCCTACGCCGAGATAGCCAAGGCAATGGACGCAACGCTCGATGCCGTGAAGGTGCGGATTCACCGCGCCCGGCGGCGGTTGGCGGAGCTCCTGGACCGCGAGGGCCGCTACATCGCCCCCCCGCAAGAGACGTCCAAATCATGATCCATGACTGGGACCAAGCGTTATCGGCTTACGTGGACGGCGAACTGATGGCCTCGCAACGCGAGGCTGTCGAGGCGCGCCTTGCGCGGGACGCCGAATACAGCCGCCGGTATACACAACTCCTGAGGATGCGGAAAATGATTCACGAAAGCATGAGCGAACCGGCGTGTTGCGGCCGGTTGATGACGCGCCTTGAAGCGGAGACCGCCCCACGCGGTCCGCGCGCGATCCCCTACAAACCGCTTATAGCGGTTGCGGCGGGGCTGATGTTCCTTCTCGCCAGTTGGCTGCTGTGGCCTTCGGTTCCGCCCACCTTGGCGCCGCCCGAGACGCCAGGCTGGACCGTGGCCGAGCGCGGTGAAGAGCCGGAGAGAAATCCGGACGCGCTGCGGGAAACATCCGCGGTGAACATGAGACACTTCGGGCTGTCGCTCAAGATGTTTACGAACGAGAGTCAGGGAGAGTATCTGCCCGCCGAGTTGGCCTCGCTGTACCCCGAGTATCTCGTGGACCTCAGCATTCTCAACTCGCCGGTGGACGAACCGGGCCGGGTATCCTACGAGTTGGTGTTCGCCGCCGTGCCCTTCAGCGATGAAGACATCGCTGAAATTTACGCGCACGTGACCGGCCGCGAAGAAGATCCGGAGAATCCCGCGTGGCTGCGCATGGCGGCGTCCGAGGTCCCCATGGCCATCGAGACCGTCGAGCACACCGATCCGCGGGGCCGCAACGTGCTGTTCGCCGACGGCCACGTGCAATTTGTGACCCCCGAACGTTTTGAACAGATTGTCCAGCCTTTCCTCGACTTCTAAGACGATACCGAGACGGGCGGCCAATGCTGGCGCCGGGGCGCTGTATACGGCCGCCCGTATACGCAACCCTTGAGGAGGCGAAAGATGGTTCAGAAAGGCAGCAGTAAACCGGCGTATCACGGCCGGTTGATGACGCGCCTT
>PUMX01000543.1 GCA_003552485.1 Candidatus Hydrogenedentota bacterium | reverse complement strand
CGACCCACGTTCCGCGCTCCTCCTGCCGTTGATCCAACAGCTGAAATGAGCGCACATACTGGCCAGCATGATCAATAAGCGGAGCCACAGCCGTAAAGTCTCCCGTCGCCAGTAGGGATTCGAGGATCTCGACGACCGCTTGCCGCTGCGCCTCGCTGATGGCATACGCGCGCGCGCCTCCGCCGGCGCCCGGCGCGCTCCCCTCGACCATTACTCGGGCCGTCTCGGGCTCCATCGAGTGGCCGGAGGAAGCGCCAACGAGGGGCCAGAGACACATAACCGTCAAGCTGAGGCGCAGCAATCGGCCTCCGCAAACACGCACACCGCATGGAGGCCGGTTATGAGCTGAGACTCCGTTCATTCCCCTTTGTTACCCCCCCAAAAAAAAGACTCACTGGCTACGAGCGATGAGGATCATCCGCAGGAGTTGCGCCGCGGCCATAGCCGCAGAAGCCACATAGGTCATAGCGGCGGCGTTGAGCACCTTCTTGGCCCCATCGAGTTCATCGGCGGTTAGATAACCACCATCCGAGAGCGCGGCCATCGCCCGCGTGCTGGCGTTAAACTCGACCGGCAGCGTGATCAGCGTGAAAAACACGGCAAGCGTAAACAGCATGATGCCAATGGGCATAAGCACCTGAAACGCAGGGAAGATCAGTCCCACAAGAAACAGGGGAAAGGCCGCCGTTGAACCAAGATTACTGACGGGATAGGCCACGTTACGCAACACCAACGGACCGTACATGTCGCGGTGTTGAATCGCATGGCCGACCTCATGCGCAGCCACTCCCAACGCCGCAATGCTATCGCCCCGGTATACGCCTTGCGACAAACGCAGCGTGCGCGCCCGCGGATCGTAGTGGTCCGTCATTTCGCCCGGGGTCATTTCGAGCCCGCACGCCATTTCGTGCGCCTCGTCGGCGGGATTGTTGGACAGCGCGATGCCGGCGTCGCGCAGGATGGCTCGGGCCACATCGGCGCCCGGAAGCCCCCGCCGGGTTCTTACCTCACTGTACTTCTTGTAGGTTGAACTCACCTTGTACTGAGCGTACATGGCGAAAATCAAGGCGGGAATCACCAGCACAATGCTGCCATGCAACAAATACAGACTGCTCATCGCTTATTCCGCTCCTTCTGTTGCTTCTTGGCCGCCGGTCTGCGCATTGAGCACCGCCCGTTAAGAACGGCGCCATCGTCTATGACAATCTGCTTCGCGAAGACGTCGCCGGTAATCTTGGCTGTCGATGCAAGATGAAGAAGGCCTCCACATTGCACGTTGCCGTGTATCTGACCCGCCACAATCATGCGTTCGCCCGCCAGCACGTCAGCATTCAAGCGTCCGTGAGGCCCTAGTTCAATATCCGTGTTGCACTCCACCTTGCCCTCGACCACCCCTTCGACACGGCATTTGACCGCCTGCACATTGCCGGAGATCAGCGCGCTCGCGCCCAGATAAAGACCACCTTCGACAATCACATCGCCTTGTACTTGACCGTCGATTTCGGTCTCGCTCGCGCTGGACAGCGAACCATCCACGATTACGCCTTCCGGCAAGGTAAGGCGGCGAGGCTTGACGCTCTTGGCGCGCCGGATCGCCAGGTCATCGACACTGGCGCCAGCACTGTTGTCTGTCCCTTGCGCCGGATTAGCTTCGCGGCTGCTCCCCCGGCTGTTCTGTAATACGTCATGAAAGGCCGTGTTGACCCGATCCAGCAATGAATGGCGCTTGGTCGCCTGTTCGAGGGCCTCGTAGGTGTCGGGAGCTTTGTCCGGCGGAAGGTCGCTTACGTTCATATCGTTGTTTTTCCGATGGTTGGAATCGTCTGAGCGTTTATTGGATTTGCGCGCCACGACTACAGGTATCCCAGACGGTTGGCGATATCCCCAACGCAGGAGGATATCTTAAGCTTCGGATGACTGACTACGAAGGGTACACCCGAGTTTACCGCTTCAGTCACGTGCCTATCAAAGAACAAGAAGCCTAGGCGGTCCGGCCTTATCATGAGGTCCTGGTTAGCCAGCTTGCACAATATGTTGGCCGCCACCTGCGCCTCGTAGGGGGTGTGCGCGCGATTAACCACAATCTTGGGTTTCAACGCACGGGCAAGCGCCACGATCTCTCCGCACACCTGCTCACGAGTTGCTTTGCTGAATACCGTTGTTTTGCTCACTCGCTCCAAAAACTCGGGAAGGGTCTGGTTCCGCTTGAGCAGCATGGCCACTTCTGGCGCCTGATAGAACCGTTCAATCTTTCGGAACAGCGCCGCCCGCAGGAACTTGTAGGCGTTGTCGATACTCGTCTTCTCCGGATTGATAATCAACACCCCCTGGGTGTCTGTCATGAGAAAGAAATCCAAGGTGTTGAGATGCGCGCCCGCGTCCAGATCCACAATAACCAGATCCGCATCCAGCCGCCGAAGTTCCCGCATGAACGCGGATTTTTGCTGGCGCCTCGGATTCGCCACGTCGAGGAGGCCGGTCGTCCCAGAGATCAAACGCAGATTCTCGTAGCGTGTATCTGACACAAGCCGCGCAAGCTCGGAATCTTCACGCGTACGGAAAAACTCGTCCAACCGGCTGCTCGAGGCGGCCCCGAGCACGTCCTCGATATTCGAGCAACTGAGATCAGCGTCAACCAACACCACCCGCCAGCCTTTGCGCGCAATGGCCACAGCGATGTTGACGGCAAAGCAGGTTTTGCCCACACCGCCTTTACCGCCTCCCACAATGAGCAGATTCGAGGCAGGTTGCCCGCGGCTGGCGGGATGCTGGTTCTCGGCGAGCGTCAACGTCTCTCCCTCCGTGAACACGTTACCCCTGCGGCCCCCAAGCGAAGGTCATACCAGCCAGCAGGGTATCATTTATGATACGGCAAAGCAATGGGTTTTGGAAGGGCCGGGGCGAATTCTCACGTAGTGAAAATCGTTTTTCCGTGGGCAGTGTGCGGCCCGTTGTGCGCCATGCGATGAGCGCTGCTGACGCTAGTTGAGACCTCAACAAACCGTTCTGCGTATTCTCCCAAAGGGAATGCTTGAAAAGGCCTCTTTCGGATTGGCCGCTCCCAGGCAGGGATGCTCGATGGAAGGCTCAGCTTTCGCTGAATAGGGCGCCTGCCGCCGTACGACCGGCAGGCGCACAAGCTTCGGTTGGGACTAACAGAAGGATTCCCGCCCGAACGGGACGAGAGCGGGCCGGGCATCAGCGCGAGGCTTGTATGCCCGGCCCAGTCAATTCGATCACTTCATTCCCCCAAAATTGCGGTCGGAGCAGATCTTCGGTTGAACCGGCCTGGCAATCTAGGCCTGCGGTAAACTGTTCGTCGTATGGAACGCATTCCTACGGGATCCCCATGAGGCTTCGTGCTCCGCCCAACCAGTCAATGAATAAGTCATTATGAATCCAATCTCTTCGTGTTGCCCACTCACGCGCTACAATCGGTCCGTCGTGAGCTTACAGTCTTGAACTACCCCGTTGGAGAGGCCGCGATACTTGAGAGTGACTCATCCCGTTGTCCTCGTTAGCGGCGCGCTATTGCGCAAACGACTCCTCCGCCGTCGAGAGCACATCCTGCTGATCGATACCTGCGGCTTTGGCTTCCGCCACCACCTGACACACCTGTTCAACGATCCGTTGGCGCACATCTTGGCGGCATCTTTCCTCACAACCCTTAGTCACGAATATCCCCATGTTGCGGCGAGCGCTTACCCAGCCCATGAGTTGTAGGTCACGGTACGCCTTGGCGACTGTGTTCGGGTTCACGCCGAGGCGTTCCGATAATTCCCGCACGCTCGGAAGCCGGTCCTCGGACTTCAGCTTTCCTGACGCAATGGCGAACTGCACCTGCTTTTCGATCTGCGTGTAGACCGGCACTGGGCTGTGCAAGTCAATCTGGTCTAACATGTTTCCTCTCCCTTTTTTG
>PUMX01000441.1 GCA_003552485.1 Candidatus Hydrogenedentota bacterium | reverse complement strand
GGTCTGCCCGCAACGGGTAAGGCGTATGCGTATTACGGCGAACTCTCACAGATCCTACGGGATTACATTGAGCAGCGCTTCCATTTGCACGCGCCTGAGCGCACAACGCCGGAGTTTCTTAATGAAGCGGCCTTAAGCGGCGTTTTGTCCACGGAGCAACAGCGTTTTCTTGAGCGCTTCCTGCGTCACAGCGACCGGGTGAAATTCGCTCAGCTCCAACCCGGCTTGAAGGATATGGAGCAACATATGCACGAGGTGCGCCGGTTTGTCACGGAAACGGCTGCAGATCCCGATACACTAACGCAGGACGCAGCGTAATGATTGCCTTGATGGATATCCTTGATCTGTTTCGATTCAGCACGCTGATGAATCCCGGTTTCTTGTTCCTACTTATCGGCGTGGCCGCGTTGTTGGCGGCTGAAGTGTCCGCCCGCGCGCCTGGTGTGATGAGCATATCAACGGGCGAGGTGCTGGCCAGAGTACAGGGCAAGCACAGCCGGTGGAGCCGATGGGTTCCCGCGCTGTTGCGGGCGCTGGGCCTGACTCTGCTGATTATCGCGCTGGCGCGGCCAGTGGGTGGACTCGAGCCCATTCAAGAGGAAACCGAAGTGATGGATATCATGCTCTGCCTGGACGTATCAGGCAGCATGAAAGCGCTCGACTTCAGCATTGAGGGCCAACGCAGAAACCGGCTCGAGGTGTCGCAGATGGTGCTGCGCGAGTTCATCGACGAGCGCCGTAATCAGGGGGGAGACGCCACCACGGATCGGGTGGGGCTTATCCTTTTTGCGGGCATCGCTTGGAGCACCTGCCCTCTGACCATGGACTACAGCATTGTCGAACGTAAAGTCGACGACGCCTATATCGACACCGAGGATCCGCGCAAGCAAGGAACAGCAATTGGATCGGCGCTGGGGCTTGCAGTTAGCCGGTTGCGCCATTCGGACGCCGAAACGCGGATCGTCGTGCTGTTAACCGATGGACGCAATAACACAGGCGAACTGGGTCCAATCACCGCGGCCCACTTGGCGGCGGACCACGGGATTCGCGTGTACACAATAGGCGCCGGCTCGTATGGCGAGGCGCCGATACCCCAACGCACGGTATTTGGCGAGCGTCTGGTGCCCGTGCATATACCCATTGACGATGAAACATTGCAGGAGATCGCGGACATCACCGGCGGCCGCTACTATCGCGCCACTGACACGGCGGGGTTACAGGAAGCGTACGAAGAAATCAACGAGCTTGAACGCTCCGAAGTAGAGGTGAGTGAATACTATCACACGGAAGAGCTATTCTTCCCTTATGCAGCCACCGGCGCGGCAATATTGGCCTTGGCCTTGTTTGGCCGCCGGTTTTGGTTTGATCCGTTGCCCTGAGGGTCTGTCATGAACGTCGAGTTTGCATTTCCGACAAGTCAGATTCCGTTGTGGCTGCTTTTCCTGGCGGTCTCGCTCGCCCTGTTCTGGGCGGCGTTGCGGCTCTTGGAACAGCGGCGCAGCCAGCGGCTTGGGGAGTTCGTGGACGCGATGTTGGCCTCCCGGTTGCTTGTGGGCTACGACGCGCGCGTCCGCCGGCCACTCGGCTGGTTCACCTTGGCGGGCTTTCTGTTTCTCGCCGTGGCCCTGGCTCAACCGAGATGGGGCGAAACCGAGGTCGAAGTGACCCGCCACAGCCGCGATATTCTGGTGGTCCTCGATGTCTCCCCCAGCATGCTGGCTGAAGATGTTAAACCCAACCGGCTCGACTGGGCGCGTCAACGCGTCGCCATGCTCGCCGACAAACTGCCAGGCGACCGCCTTGGCCTCATCGCTTTCTCGGGTTCGGCGGATTTGGTTTGCCCTCTGACGCATGACCATAGCTATTTCAAAGCCATTCTTCGTGGCGCTGATCCTACAACGATCGGAGTGGCGGGCACGAACATCGAGGAAGCCCTTGCCACGGCTCAGCGCGTGTTCGAAGACGAGCAGCAGCCCCGCGGCGCAAACGTGGTTCATGAGCGCGCGGTGTTGCTGATTTCCGATGGCGAGGAAGTTTCGGGTAACGCCGTGAGAGCAGCCGAGCAATTGCGCGAACAGGCCCGGATCTACGCCATGGGCATTGGCGATCCGGATGGAGCCGAGATTACCGCGCCGGAGTGGTTGGCCGATTCCATGGCCCCGGGAGCGCCGCGCACCCGCGTCAGCCGGCTCGACGAGGAAACCCTGATTCAAATAGCTACAGCGGCTAGGGGCGGCTACGTGCGCTCGGGATATGATCGCTCGGATATCGAGTATATTCATCGGCGTTTGATGACGCACGAAGGACGCACGCTCGGCGAAGAAACGCTCTCAAGAACCGAACACCGGTATCAATGGCCGCTGCTCGCCGCGCTCATGTGTTTCGCGGGAGAAGGGGTATGGCTAGCGGCTATGCCGTGGCTTCGGGCGCGCCGGATGCGCCGTGAAGCCGCCGCCCCGCCTCAAGGAGCCAGGGACTATGTCTAGATGGCCGGTCGTATTCGCTATAGTAGCGTTGCTCGCAGCGCCGTCGCAGGCCGCGGGGTTACGCAGCGCACTCGAAGAAGCCAACCGGCTTCTCGAGGAAGGCCAGACCGAAGCAGCTATGCAGTTGTATACCGAGCTCCAAGTGGAAGACCCTACTTCCGGCGCCATACAGTACAACCTGGGTTGCGCCCACGCTGAACTGGCGCGAGAGCTGGCAATGTCGGATCCCGAAGCCGCTCAGGAGCACTTTGACGCCGCGCAACGGGCGTTTTCCGGCTCGGCCGAGGCGTCATCGGGCATGTTGGAAACCAACGCCGCCTACAATCTGGCGAACACCAAGGCGCAACACGCCAAAATGCTGCTCCAATACGGCGCGCACGAAGACGCGTTGACCACCATGCGCCAGAGTATCACTGAGTACGAGAACCTATTGGCGTACAACCCAGACCACAAGGCCGGCCAGATCAACCTTGATCATATGCGGTATTTGTACAAGACTTTGAAGCAACAACCGCCGCCGGAGCCCGAGCCTGACCAACAGGATGAGGACGAAGAGGAGGAAGGCGAGGAAGAACGAGGCGAAGAAGACACGCCTGAAGACGGCGAGGATGAGCAGCGGGATCAGGAACAAGAACCCGATCCCACCCAGCCGGAGGACGAGGACTCTGATACGGATCCCGCTCAACAGCCTGAAGATGGCGACGAAGATGATGGTGAGCCGGAGCCGCGGCAACCTGACATGTCCGAACCTGAAGCGCCGGAACGGCAAGAAACCATCGAAGCGATCTTGCAGGCTTTGGAAGACCTGGACAACGAAGAACAGCAACGTATGGTGCAGGGTGATGAAGTTCTTGGCGGCGCGACGGAATGGTGGTGATGAACACAATTGGCGCATGCATATGGTTAAGCCTTGCTTCCGTTTTGGCGGGTGCTGAGCCTTCGCTGATCATGCAGGTCGAGGCCGCAGCCCTAAAGGCGGGCGCGCCCTTTCCGGTTCGCATAGAAGCGAGGGGCCACCACGTCGGCGAACCACAGCTTCCAACTGCGCCGGGTATCGAATTCGCGTCGGAACCCCGGTGGCAAGCGACGCAGATGACTTGGCGCCTGACGGATAAGGCGTTGATGACGAGAGTATGGGAGTACACAGCGGTCATTCGCCACTCCGGAGAGTTTGAAATCCCGCCGGCGCGCGCGCAGATTGACGGGACGGAGGTTGAGTCCAACCCCGTTACGGTATCGGTGGCAAGCGCAGGTTCGTCTGCGCCGCTGGGCCGGCTCAGACGACGCCTGGACACGCCACTGCACCAACGGCTGCCAACGCAAACGCCCGGCCGCACGCAGGCTACCCAGGAGGCCGGCTTTAGCTGGGATGAGGTTGTGTTTGCCACCAGCGAGACGGACAAGCAGACTGTGTATCTGGGTGAATCCGTCACCCTCACTTTTTCGCTCTGGCGGTT
>PUMX01000201.1 GCA_003552485.1 Candidatus Hydrogenedentota bacterium | reverse complement strand
TGTTTAAGGCCACGAAAGTGGACGGCATATACGATAGCGATCCCGTGAAGAATGTGGAAGCCAAGCGTTACGAGGAAATAAGCTACACCAGAGTGTTGACGGACAACCTCGGCGTGATGGACGCCACAGCGGTTTCGCTGTGCCGGCAAAACAAGCTGCCCATCCTGGTGTTTAACCTGGTTCGGCCTGGTAGTATCATGAAGGCGCTTTTGGGGGAGCCGATTGGCACGATCGTGATAGGAGACTGACTGCATGACCGCCAGCACCCACGAGAAGGAAGCCCGCAAGAAGATGGAGAAAGCCCTTGAGGCTTTCCAGCACGAGATACAGACCCTCCGCACTGGCCGCGCCTCGGTGGGGTTGTTGGATACCGTTGACGTGGAAGTCTACGGCACGAAGATGAAGGTGAACCAACTAGCCACGATTACCACGCCGGAGCCGCGGCTTATTGTCGTGACGCCATGGGACAAGAACCAGCTTCGCGCCATTGAAAAGGCGATTATGGCTTCTCCGCTTGATCTCACGCCTTCCAACGATGGCCAGGTCATCCGGGTGCCCTTGCCCCAGTTGACCGAGGAGCGCCGCAAGGAGTTGGTGAAAATGGTGGGCAAGTTGGCCGAGGAGGCCCGCGTTTCCGTGCGTAATACCCGGCGCCAGATCGTCGACTCGATAAAGAAGGCGCAGAAAGAGGGGGATATCCCGGAAGACGACGCTCATCGGGAAGTCGCGCGTATTCAAGAACTGACCGATGAATATGTCAAGAAGATTGACGAAGCGCTTCAGCACAAAGAAGAGGAAATCATGGAAGTTTAGCGGTGCGGTTGCGTATCCGCGCTTGAGACTCCGGGGACCGCGGAGACACCGGCCGTGCGGGGCGTGTCCGCGGTTTTGTCTTTAGGCGGCTGTTTTAACACCACAGCAGGGGAGCTAAGGTTGAATACGGACGCTACAGCGGCCCAAGAACGTGGCGATAAGGAGTCCATGTCTCTACCGCAAATCGACAAGGAGCATCTGCCGCGCCATATCGCCATTATCATGGACGGAAACGGGCGGTGGGCGAAGCACCATGGCGTAACCCGGGCGGCCGGTCATGAAGCGGGGGCAAAGAGCGTGCGCGCCGTGCTTGAAGCCTGCCGCGAACTCGACGGCATCGAAGTGCTCACGCTGTACGCTTTCTCGACCGAAAACTGGCGGCGTTCACAGTCAGAAGTGGAAACGTTGTTCATGCTGCTCAGCAAGTACATCCGGCTTGAGCTTGACGAGATTCATCAAGAAGACATTCGCATTACGGTGATGGGCCGGCGGGACGGGCTCTCCGAGAATGCGCGGGCCGATCTCGAACGATGCGAGAAACTCACCGCGGACAACCGGGCTATGACTCTGAACCTCGCCGTCAACTACGGCGGGCGAGGCGAGATCGCCGACGCGGCCCAAGCGATTGCCCGCGCAGTAAAGGAGGGCGAGCTCGATGTCAACGACATTGATGAAGGTTGCTTCGCCCGTTACTTGTACGTGCCCGATCTGCCCGAACTCGATTTATTGATTCGCACCAGCGGTGAGATGCGGCTTAGCAACTTCATGCTTTGGCAGGCGTCATACGCCGAGTTCGTGTCAGCGCCCACGTTCTGGCCGGACTTCCGTAAGCAGCACCTTTACGAAGCGATTGCGGCGTATCAATCGCGAAGCCGCCGTTTTGGCGGCCGCTGAGCCGGCGCCGTGAACGTTCGCAGCATGATCATCCGGACGGCGACGGCTATGGTTGTGCTGCCCGTGGTGGTGCTCTTCGCGTGGCACCCTTTCTTTTCACTTGGATTCACAGCGCTAGTCGCCGTGTTGGTAACCATTGGGCTGTACGAATACTACGCTATCGTGCGCGCCCGCGAGATCTCGCCCGAAACCATCGGAGGCATCCTGAGCGGCGCCGCCGTGGCGCTGAGCGGCGCCACCGGCGATCCGGGGTTAACCAGCCTGCTGTTGTACTGGGGTGTGCTATTGGTTGCTTCGCTGCACATTGTGCGCGGACAGCATTCGGTGGCGGGTCTAGCGAGTTCGGCCTTTGGCGTGTTCTACGTGGGGTGGCTCGGCGCGCACCTTTTGTTGCTGCACAATGAAGGCGCGCGCGGGCCGGGCCTTGTGACTGTATTGCTCGTGGGCGTCATCTTGACCGATACCGGAGCGTACTTGATAGGCTCGTTAATTGGACGGCACAAGATGGCGCCGAAGGTTAGCCCCAACAAGACATGGGAAGGCGCCGTAGGCGGTTTGGTGTGCACGTTAGTTGGTATGTCGGTTATATACGGTATCCACGCCGTGCTTGAACAACATGTGCTGCCTGATTGGACCCTCCGCGACTATCTGCGGGCAGGCGCTCTGCTTTCAGTGGCTGCGCAGATCGGCGACCTCGCCGAATCTTGCCTGAAGCGCGACGCCGGCGTGAAAGACTCGGGCGCGCTGTTCCCGGGGCATGGCGGCGTGCTCGACCGCTGCGATGGATTTCTGTTTGCAGCGCCCATGCTCTACTATGTTTACAGTGTGTGAAAAGCCCCCGCCCTTGGCGGCATTAAGGATTCCCCGTCACTATGTTCGAAGAAGAGGCAGCCCGAATCGCCCAATACGAATCGCGGTTGAAAGAGCTTCGCCGAGCGCTAAACATTGATGAAGTCAAAGAGCAGATAGCCCGTCTGGAAGAGGAAATGGGCGCTCCCTCCTTTTGGAATGACCAAGAACAGGCCCAGAAGCACATTCAACAACTGAAAGCGCTCAAGAACCTTGTAGACGCTCCAGACGCCCTCCAACGCGAGATCGAGGACGCCCAAGTGCTTGTCGAGCTGGCCCAATCCGAGGAAGAGACGTCAATGCAGCAGGAACTGCAAACGCTCACGGAGCAGCTCGAAAACAAATTGCAGCGTCTCGAGATCAACAGCCTGTTCAGCGATCCGCGCGACAATAAGGACGCGATCGTTAACATCCATCCTGGCGCGGGCGGCACCGAATCCTGTGACTGGGCGGAAATGCTCTACCGTATGATAAGCCGGTGGTGCGAGCGCAATGAATACAACATGGAGCTCGTCGACTATCTGCCTGGCGACGAGGCTGGCGTCAAGAGCGTTACTATCACGGTATCGGGGCCGTTTGCATATGGCCACTTGAAGTCTGAAAGTGGGGTTCACCGGCTGGTGCGTATCTCGCCTTATGACGCGGCGCGGCGAAGGCATACCTCGTTTGCGGCCATCGAGGTGCTCACCCAGGTGGATGATGACATCGCGATCGAAGTGCGCGAAGAAGACCTAAAGATGGACGTCTTCCGCGCAAGCGGTCCCGGCGGGCAGAAGGTCAATAAAACAAGTTCGGCCGTCCGGCTCACCCATCATCCGACCGGCATCGTAGTGGCTTGTCAGACGGAACGCTCCCAGCACCGTAACCGCGATATGGCGGTGCAATTGCTTAAAGCCAAGCTCTACGACATTGAACAAAAGAAGATTGAAGCCGAACGCGCGGCCCAGCGCGATGGTCAGCAAGAGGTAGCCTGGGGTAGCCAAATCCGTAGCTACGTATTACACCCCTATCAAATGGTGAAGGACCACCGCACCGAGGTGGAAACGGGCAATGTGGACCGTGTCCTCGATGGGGAAATCGACATGTTTATCGAAGCCTACCTGAAGTGGAGGCTTGAACAGAAAGGCTCCCATTAACTCTATGGACGCGACGGAGCATCATTCCACTGAACATGACCTCATTCAGCAACGGCTCGCGAAGGTTGAGCGCATCCGGGGCCGCGGCGACGAACCGTTTAAGTACGCCTTCGAACGCTCGTGTTCCATTGCGGAAGCGCGAGAGCGTTTCGAGCAAGCCGAAGCAGAGGCCGGCGAAAGCCATGGCGGTCAGTGGACCAATGTGGCGCTTGCCGGGCGTATGACCTCGTTCCGGGGGCATGGCAAGAGCGCCTTCGCCGAT
>PUMX01000258.1 GCA_003552485.1 Candidatus Hydrogenedentota bacterium | reverse complement strand
TCGACGAAATCGAACCCATGGCGCGCCACGTGGGCAGCGTCAACACGATTGTGAACGAAGACGGCTGGCTTATCGGGCTGACCACTGACGGGCCGGGCGCGCTCAAAGCGCTCGCCGACGCCGGCGTTTCGCTCAATGGGAAACATGTTGTCTTTACGGGAGCGGGCGGGGCGGTCCGCGCAGTCGCTTTCGCCGTAGCGGAAATCGCGAATCCGGCGTCCATCGCCATTCTCGGGCGCACCTCCGCAAAAGTGGAAACGCTCGTGGCGGACCTCAGCGCGAACACTCAGGTCCCCATCCAGGGAGGCGATCTCGGCAACGACCTTCCATCCGCCATGGCGGCGGCGGGCGTGGTGATCCAGGGAACGTCGGTAGGCATGACGCCTGAAGATAAATCAACGATTATTCCCGCTCGGCTCTTGCGGCCTGGGCAAGCCATCTTTGACATGGTCTACCGTCCCCATGAGACCCGGCTGCTGCGCGACGCTAAGGCGGCAGGCTGCCAAATTGTTCACGGCATCGATATGCTGGTGAATCAAGCGGTGCTACAGTTTGAGCGCTGGACCGGAGCGCCAGCGCCGGTGGACGCTATGCGAAGCGTGGCGGCGGACGCGCTGGCGGAAACGGCCCCGTGAATTTGGTGCTCATTGGATACCGCGGCTCGGGCAAGTCGGCCGTCGCGCGCCAAGCCGCCGAACGGCTGCGCCGCGCCTTGGTAACGATGGACACGGAGCTCGAGCGCCGGCTCGGAGCCACAATCAGCGATTACGTAGCCGCACACGGTTGGCCGGCTTTTCGCGCCGCCGAGACCGCGCTCGCCCGCGAACTGGGCGCCCGAGACCGCCTGGTGATTGATACAGGCGGCGGAGTGGTGGAGCGGAAGGAAAACGTCTCCGCCTTGAGAACCAACGGTAAGCTCGTCTGGTTGACCGCGGAGCCGGATGTTATTGCTGAACGCCTGCGTTCGGCGACGGACCGCCCGTCACTGAGCGGGGATCAAACCTTTATCGAGGAGATTGGCGAAATCCTGGAGCGGCGGCTACCCTTGTACCGCGCCGCGGCTGACGCTGTAATCGCCACTGACGATCGGAATCTAAGCGCGATTGTTGACGACGTCGTTGCCGCGTGGAAGACGTTGATTCAAGACGCCGCCGGAGAAGAAGGACCAAAGCCCAATATGTAAGAGAGGAGGAAGCATTGCGCAGTCAAACATTCCTGGCCAAGGTCAGCATAGAGGCCTTGCGGCAGATGGACGAACACATTAACCAGTGGATGCTGGACAACGACGTGAAGCCCAAACACGTTCTCCAAACCTTTGGCTATGAACGTTCACGAGGCGAGGGCGAGTCGGAGCCGGTCATCGTCACGTCCATCTGGTATTAGCCTCGCCGACAGCGGAACACGTCTTCGTCTTGCGGCTCCACCGTGGCGGTGCTACACTAAGGCGGCCTCGAGCTTGGGCCCTGGGCGCGTCTGTGCGTTGCGTGCAATTCCGCCACGAAGTATTACCATCTATGTACAACCTGTAGGAAGTGATTTATGATTCTAACCAAATACATTGGAACGCAGTGCATCGTGCCGGATCTCGGCGCGAAATCCAAGGCGGAAGTGATCAAGCACTTGGCCGATCTTCTTCACGAAAAGAAGAAGATCAACGATGTGGACGCGGCGCTTGACCAGATCATGGCCCGGGAGAGTACGGAGAGCACGGGTATAGGAAAAGGGCTAGCTGTTCCCCACGCCCGCGTGCCGGGCATGAAACAACTCGCGTGCGCCGTCGGCCGTATTCCCGAGGGCCTTGACTTCATGGCGGTTGACCGCCAGCCCGTTCATCTCGTCTTTCTTATCTGCTACCCCCCGTCCGAGCAGACCACGTATCTCAACTTCATTGCGACCGTGTCAAAGCTTCTGAGCGACCCCGAACATCTGCGCGGCATGCTCGAAGCGGAGAGTCCCGAAAGGATGTACGAGATTCTCGAAGAGCTCTCGACTGCTCTTCAGGACACCCATGACAATCCCGAGCAACCAGTCGAAGACGATCCCGATATCGAGAGCATGTCGCATACCCACGCCGACCTGATTCTGCTGGCGCGGCTTCAGCTTTGCCAGGAGATGCTCGACGTCGCGAAAACCGGACGCGCGCAGATCCGCAAACGCATGGAGAATATCCGTGGGATGGTCGAACCGCGGATTCTGAGTCATTATGATCGGTTGATGAAGAATCATGCGCCGGCCTTGGTTCCGGTAGAAGGCGACACCTGCCAAGGGTGTTTCATGCGGCTGCCCTCGAAGTTCGTGCAGCAAGTTCGCAACGATCCCGAACGCATTCACACGTGTACGAACTGCCGCCGTTACATCTATGTGGTGTAAGTTGACCCTGCCGACGAGCGAGGCGGGCGCAAGGCGTATTGAGCCGAACAGGGAAGGCCAATAACAAGCGTTCTCCACTAAGCCTCGCTCGCTCGCAGCGTCAGTCCGTTTAAAGGACTGGATGCGCCTGAGGTCGAGAAGATCGACAGTCATAGTTTCGTCGCCCTTAGCAACAAGGTGGGCTTCTATCCGAACGACGCGCCGCTCGCAAAACCTAACGTGGGACGACATGTCCGGCGAGATGGCGCTCATTAGCAGCGAGTCGCGCAGCGCGACGGCTTCGGCTATCGAAGACGCAAACATCTTCTGCCTTAACAAAAAGACTTGCCAAAGGCTTATGACGAAGCGGGTGCTATTTTAGTGCTGTTGAATGTCGTGGGAACGCTGAACCAGCGGGTGCGTAACGCAAACCGGAAGCTACCGGCGCCCAAAGAGAAGCTGTATTGAATGAATGCGGGGGTAACGGCCGCCGCTTTCACGAAAGCTGTTGCTTTACAAGATCGACCACGCCACTGATGATCCGCGCCACGGGAATGCCGCGCGCCTCCATTTTCTCGATCTTGGATGACGCCGTGTCGCCATCCCCGCCCACAATGGCGCCGGCATGACCCATGCGCCGCCCCGGCGGCGCGGTCAAGCCCGCCATGAACCCCACCACGGGCGTCTTCATGTGTTGTTGGTAATAAGTCGCGGCCTCGACCTCGTCCTGGCCGCCAATCTCGCCGACTAACACCACCGCGTCTGTGTCCGGGTCCTCGTCGAACAAGGGTAAGATGTCCCGGAAGGTACTCCCGATGATGGGATCGCCCCCGACGCCGATACACGTGGACTGACCCAACCCTGCCAGCGTCAGCGCGTTTACAATTTCGTACGTGAGCGTCCCGCTACGGGACACCACGCCGATCCGACCCGGCGTATGGATGTTCGCCGGCATGATCCCCACTTTCGTTTGACCCGGGACGATGAGCCCCGGACAGTTGGGGCCGATTAGCCGGACCCCGCTGGTGCTGAGCGCCTCGTAGCACGCGAGCACATCCAGCGTGGGTATCCCTTCAGTGATCACGACAACCAACTTGAGTGGAGCCTTGGCGGCGTCAAGGATGGCGTCCTTGGCGAACTTCGCCGGCACATAAACCACCGACACGTCCGCGCCTGTTTCCGAGACAGCTTCGGGCACGCTATTGAAGACTGGCAGACCGTGGACTGTTTGACCGCCCTTGCCTGGAGTCACGCCGCCAGCGATCCGTGCGCCGTAATCCAGCATCTGACGGGTGTGGAAGGCGCCGTCGCGGCCGGTTATGCCTTGCACGATGATTGTGGCGGCGCTGTCAATGAGAATGCTCATGAGGCGCCCCCCAATGCTGTGGCCTTTTGAGCGCCTTCTTCAAGGGTTCGCACCGTAATGAGGTCCGTGTCTTTCAGCAACGCGCGGCCTGCTTCTTCATTGGTGCCCACGAGACGAATGACAATGGGCGCGCGCGTCTCGAACTCTTCCAAACTGGTTAGAATTCCCTTGGCGATATCGTCGCACCGGGTAATGCCGCCAAAGATGTTAATCAGAATAACCCTCACGTTGGGATCCTTCAGAATCAGCTTGAAGGCCGCCACGACTTTCTCGGGATCCGAGCTTCCCCCCACATCGAGGAAATTGGCGGGCGCGCCGCCATAGTGCTTGATGATATCCATTGTGGCCATCGCCAGGCCGGCTCCGTTCACCATGCAGCCAATCGCGCCGTCAAGCCGGATGAAACTGAGCCCGGCTTCGCGGGCCGCGAGTTCATCCTCATCGGTGGATTCGGAATCCGTCAACTCCGCAATATCGGGATTACGGAAGAGGGCGTTGTCGTCCAGCGTCATCTTGGCGTCAAGTGCGATGACGGCGCCGTGCTCATCCACAATCAGCGGATTGATCTCGATCAGCGCAGCATCCTTCTCGACAAAGAGCCGGCCCATTCGAATCATGATATTGGCGGTCGCCTCAGCCTGCGCCGAATCGGGAAACAGCCGCGTGGCGAACTCCATCAGTTTGCCTTTGGATAAGTGGGTCAGCTCGGCCACGCTGACCTCGCACCGCAGGATCTTCTCGGGCGATTCCTTAGCAGTTGTTTCGATTTCGACTCCACCCTCGGCGCATCCGATAAACGCGGCCGTGCGTTTAGCACGGTCAATGAGCAGGCTGAGGTACACCTCACTCTGTATATTAAGCGCCGGCGTCACAAACACGCTGCGGACCGGCAACCCCTTTATCGTCAGGCCAAGAATCTCATCTGTGAGCGGCTCGACCTCGTCGAGCTCCTTCACCACCTTCACGCCGCCCGCCTTCCCTCGGCCGCCTGCACGCACTTGCGCTTTCAGCACGACGGGCAGGTTCATCGCCTGGGCAGCCGTCACGGCGTCGTGGACGTTATGCACGACGACGCCGTCAGGCGCAGGGATTCCGTACATCCGTAATAGCGCTTTCGCTTGGTATTCGTGAATATCCATGCGATCATGATATCCTATTTCTGCGGCGTTCAAGCGTTCCAAGGGCGGAAAGGAGCCCAGCCAGCCCGCCGGAGTGGCCAGTTACGGCCTTCGCAGCACTAGACACTTTTTGGGTAGGATCCATTCCCGATCCGTGGGAAGTCGTCAGCGCTGAAAGCGGGTTCACAAAGTCCAAACACACTAAACCTTCATCTCTGAATGGCGACGTACGATACCCTGTCATCTTACGAAAGTTCAAGGCCACGCACCACTTGTATGACGCGCCACACGCGGTCAAAGGCCTGATGTATCCGCCGTCCGCCACGCGGCTGAACGCCTACGCAGACCTGTGAGGTTTGCGAGACCTACCGATTGCAGCACTGGGATATCAAGACGGCTTGACCGAGGTTGCGACGCTGTGTGGGAAAATATGCTAGAATGCGGCGAAATTTTTGGGGAATCCGGACTGGCGGGACGGCTGGACCGGCTGTACAAATAGAAGAGGGCAATAAAGGCGGTACGCGCAATACCTTCAGCGGCTCTCGCCAAAGCTTTCCTAAATGACGAATCGTACCCAATCAATCGTGGTCTACGCGTAGGAGAATAACGACTATGACCAAAATAACCGGTGTGCACGCCCGCGAGATATTGGATTCGCGGGGTAATCCAACTGTCGAAGTCGAGGTCCATCTGGCTAGCGGCTTTATCGGTCGGGCGGCTGTCCCGTCAGGCGCTTCCACGGGCGAGAACGAGGCCGTCGAGCTGCGCGACGGCGACAAGAGCCGTTATCTCGGCAAGGGCGTAATGAAGGCCGTCGAAAACGTCAACGACGTGATCTCGGGCGAATTGCTGGGCATGGACGCGCTCGATCAACGGGAGCTCGACCACACCCTCATCGCCTTGGACGGCACGAAAAACAAGGGCAAACTCGGCGCCAACGCCATCCTCGGGGTGTCCATGGCCGCGGCCAAGGCGGCTGCGGAAGCCCTGGATATGCCGTTGTACCGCTATCTAGGCGGAGTGAACGCCCACATGCTGCCCGTCCCGATGATGAATATCCTCAACGGCGGTGAGCACGCAGACAATAATGTCGACGTTCAAGAATTCATGGTCATGCCGGCCGGCGCCTCGAGTTTCCGCGAAGCGTTGCGCATGGGCGCCGAGGTCTTCCATGCCTTGAAAGCGGTGTTGAAGGGCAAGGGCCTGAACACCGCCGTCGGCGACGAGGGCGGCTTTGCCCCAGACTTGGGCTCGAACGTCGAGGCCATCGAAGTGATCTTGCAAGCCATTAAGGATGCGGGTTATGAGGCGGGCAAGGACGTGTGGCTCGCGCTCGATCCGGCCTCCAGCGAATTCTATGAAAACGGCAAGTACGTGCTCAAGGCCGAGGCGTCTCCCGATCATTCGCCCGAAGAGATGGCCGCGTTTTGGAAGGACTGGGCGGACAAATACCCGATTATCTCGATCGAAGACGGCATGGCCGAAAACGATTGGACGGGATGGAAGACGTTGACGGACACGATGAGCGGCAAGTTGCAACTCGTCGGGGACGACTTGTTTGTGACCAATACGCAGTATCTGAGCCGCGGCATCAATGAGGGCGTCGGCAACTCGATTCTGGTAAAGGTTAACCAGATCGGCACGCTCACGGAAACATTGGACGCCGTGCAAATGGCGCAGCGCGCCGGGTACACGGCGGTCATTTCGCACCGCAGCGGTGAAACGGAAGACGCGACAATCGCGGACCTTGTCGTCGCCACCAATGCGGGCCAGATCAAGACGGGTTCCGCGTCGCGGAGCGATCGTATTGCAAAGTACAACCAGCTCCTGCGCATCGAGGAAGAACTGGGCGAGCAGGGCGTGTTTCCTGGCCTCGACGCCTTCTACAATCTCAGCCTCTCATAGCTGAAGCATAGGCCGTAGCGGCGCAGACGGCGGCTCCTGCCGTTTGCGCCGCTCGGACACGCCCCGGACATTGCTCGGCCGCCGTTGCTTGCAAGTGGTTTTGTGTGAATTGCCGGGGGGTAGATGGTGTACAATAGGGAATGTAGACTTAGTGTGTTGCGGGACCGCCAGTTTTGGGCGCGCTCCTCGTGCGCAAGTGCTTGATTCGGAGCTGCGTCGAGCGCAAGGGCGCCAGTTTGAAGCGGAGTGAATACCATGTCGCGACGGGTTTCTATGCGGTACTGGCTGGGCTTGTTAGCGCTGGTGGGGCTCACAGCGGCTTACGTGCATCACCGCGACTTGGCGGGCCAGTACGAAGATTTTAAGCACAGCGAACAGCGTGTGCGCGCGCTTCAAGAAGAGCGGCGCGCCCTGGAAACCGAACGGGGCAGCCTCGAACGGCGGGTCCAGCATCTGCACGGCGATCCCGTGGAGTTGGAGGCCACCATTCGCCAGAACCGCAACATGGTGCGGGAGGGTGAGACGATCTTCCGCATCGAAGAGTTGGAGCCACAAGAGACCCCACCGGAATAAGCGGACGACATCCAAAACCTTGGGACCGCCGCGCGGGGCGAACCTCTCCCCCGGCAGGCGGAAACGCGCCGCGGATCCAGCGTGCTGACTGATACGCTCGGACAGAACCGCGGGACGGAGTAGAACACGCACCTGACGCACGAGATCCAACTGAACAGTCACGAAGAAGCGCTGAAACTGCTGGGGCGCAACGGCGAGTTCCGTAAACGCATTCAGCAAGATACGCGGGTGCGTATCGTGGATCGGGGCGCAAAGATTCTCATTATGGGCGACGAAAGCGACACCGCGATGGTTGGCGGCGTGCTTTCCGAGTTACTGGAGGCGGTGCGGCGCGGTCACACACCAGATATGAGCGACTTTACCTATGCACTGGACGAAGCCCGCCAAAAGCGGACCAGCGAACTCGGCGCCGTCCTGTCGGAAGCGCCGCGCGCGTTGCGCCGCGACATGCAAATCAAACCGCGCACCCGCGGACAAAAAGCCTATCTCGACGCGCTGAAGAACTACGACGTGACCCTCGCTATCGGCCCCGCGGGCACGGGCAAGACATATCTCGCCGTGGCCGCCGCCGTATCGGCGTTGCTGAATAAGGACGTCAACCGCCTCGTGCTTACCCGGCCGGCCGTCGAAGCGGGGGAAAACCTGGGATTTCTGCCGGGCGATCTCGAGCAGAAGGTCCACCCATACATTCGGCCCTTATACGATGCGCTTTACGCCATGCTCGACGTCGAGCGCGTGCGGCGCCTCATTGAACGCGAGATGCTGGAAATCGCGCCGCTCGCTTTTATGCGTGGACGAACGCTGGACCATTCCTTCGCCATTCTTGACGAAGCGCAAAACACCACACCGGAACAGATGAAAATGTTTCTCACCCGGCTCGGAGAAGGGGCGCAAGCCGTGATAACCGGCGACATAACCCAGATCGACCTGCCGCGAGGCAAGGAATCCGGCTTGGTCGAAGCGCGCCGGGTGCTCCGGGGCACGCCGGGGGTCGCCATCGTTGAACTCGAGCGTGGCGACGTGGTCCGGCATCCTCTTGTTCAGGGTATCGTTGACGCCTATGAGGTCTACGAGGCCGCTGAGGCGGCTAATGCGTCTCAACCACCCGATTCCGACGACAACACAGACGAATGACGACGAAATCGGGTAAGCGCAAGCAACGCAAGGGCCTCAGCCCCATTCAACGCCTGGTCAATGGCGCGCAGGCGGCAGGGAACGGTCTTGACCTCATGCAGTGGCTCATCGTGGCGCTGGCTTTTGTGGTTGCGGTGGCCATGCTCACGCAAGCGCCTCCGTTGGAAGACGAATTCACGGAGTACGACATCGAGGCCGAGGAAATTGCGCGTCAAGAATGGCAGGCCACCTTCAGTTTCGAGACAAAAGACCTCCAGGCCACGCAACGGCGCCGGGAGGAAGCGGCCGATAGGGTGCCGGAGGCGTACATCGTCGACCAAGAACGCGTGCGGAACCGCAAGCGCAGTCTGACCGAACGCATTGACGCGTTGTATAACGAACGGGACAGCGTGCAAGCCGCGGTGCGAGACGCTCTACTGGGATCGACCGCCGCTCATTCCACCGAAGAAGTGATTCTGCAGGCGGTCCACGCTTTCGCCCGGGATCTGCGCTCGCGCAATCCAGTGTTCGCCGATTTTGATGATCCCAGCCTTTTGGCGCTGTGGCTGAAACCATGCGCCCAAAGCTTGCCTACGCGTGTGTTTGCGGATGCCTCCGATGACGCGCCCTCCGCCGTAATGGATGTCGAAGAACCCGCCCCGCAATGGTATGAGCCCAGCCATCGAGATTTGCTGACGAACTTGGCGACGCAAGGGCTTGAGTGGGTGCTCGCTCACGGCGTGTTGAGCGCTTCCGATGGGCCAGCGGCGCAGACGGATGCGGAACAGCGCCGCATTCTGATTCTTCGCGAGGATAGCGTGGCCGGCCTGCAACGCAGCGAACAGCGGCTGCTAAGTGAAGCGCCGCTTGTTAGCGAAGCGGCCGGCTTGTTACGCAAGCGTATCGAAGAGTTGGCGGAGCCCATGCCCTACGACCCGGAGGCGGTGATCGGCGAGGCGGATCACGAACGTCTGGCCGCCGCCGCGGCCATCATGGCTGAAAGCGAACTGCGGGACACGCTCGTGTACGATCCCGTCACGACCGAGAGTTCGCGCGAAGCGGCGCGCGCCAGTGTCGAGCCGGTAATGAAGACTATACGCCGCCTTGAGCTCATGCAAGACAAAGGCCGCCCATGGACGGAGCAATCGCGCTCCGACGTGCGCACGTTTCTCGAACTTAAGCGGACAGGAGAGGAACCAGCCACGGGCGTGCTCACGTCCATCATGGCCAACATGATCTTCTGCGCGCTGGGCATAGGCGCGGTTGTCCGTTCGCTGCCCATGGTCTGCGCCAAGAAGAACGACGAGTCCACGCATTTGTACGTCGCGCTGTTGACTTTATGCGGCACGCTTGTAGTCGGCCGGCTGACCTCGTTCTTTGAGCCAACGGGACTTGTCGTGCCCGTGACGGCCGGCGCCGTGCTGCTCGCGATCCTCACCAATACGCGGATGGCCGCCCTTACCACGCTCATGGCGGCGATTTTGCTCTCCGTACAATATGGCTATGACTGGCGGTTGCTCGTGGTGGCGTCTGCGATGTCGCTCACTGGCGTCCTCAGTATCTACAAGGTGCGCCAGCGCAGGGATATGGCGGCGGCGGGCGCGAAGGCCACGGCAGCGGGCGTAATCACGATGCTGGGCGTCATCCTAGCGACGGAATCGCTGTTTAGCGACGCTGCTCTCCACAGTTTGTTGCTGATCGGCTTCAATGGGTTCGCATGCTTGTTTATTATTCCCGGACTGTTGCCGCCTATGGAACGGGTGTTCGGCGTTACCACAGATATTCAGCTTCTCGAATACTCAGACCTCAACAACGAAGTGCTCAGCCGCTTGGCTATCGAAGTGCCCGCCACGTATTCTCATAGCTTGATGCTGGGCCAACTCGCCGAAGCGGCGGCCGAGTCCATTGGCGCCAACGGACTATTGGCGCGGGTGTCAGCCTACTACCACGACATCGGCAAGATGCGCCGGCCCGAGTACTTCATCGAGAATCAGACCGGCGTGAACGTGCATGACAACATGTCTCCGCGCATGAGCGCGCGAGCCATCGCCTCCCACGTGACGCAGGGCGCCGAACTGGCGCGCGAGAACCATCTGCCCAAGCCGCTCATTGACGGCATACTCGAACATCACGGAACCATGCTGATCAGCTTTTTCTACCAACAAGCGCTTGAGCAGCAGAAACACGGCGACGTGCGCGAGGAAGACTATCGCTATCCCGGCCCGAAACCTCAGAGCCGGGAAACCGCGATTCTGATGATCTGCGACGGCGTGGAATCCGGCATTCGCAGCATCAAGAATCCAAACGAGGAGCGCGTGCGCGAATTTGTCGACCGCATTGTCGCTGGCCGGGCCGAGGATCGGCAATTCGATGAATGCCACCTGACGCTGAAAGAGCTTGACATCATCAAGAAGGCGGTGGCGCGGCGGGTGCTCACCCATTATCACCGCCGCATCGAGTATCCGGACACGAAACAAACTAACGGGGATACGCCCAACATCATCCCCATGGCCGGAGGCGCCGAATAGTGCCTGTAACCCTGGAGCTACGCAACGAGTCCCGTATCAAACGGTTGATTCACCGGAGCACGCTCGAAGCTCTCGCGCAGCGAATTTACGAGGGCGAGGGCTATAGCGGCGACGCCGAGGTCAGTCTGTTGCTGTGCGATGACGCGTTTATGCGCGAGATCAACCACGCGCACCGCGGCGAAGACAAGACCACGGACGTGTTGTCCTTTCCGCAGGCGGAGCCTCCGCCGCCCACCGGCGTGCTGGGCGACATTGTCGTGTCACTGGAAACGGTCGAGGACCGGTGCGAAGGCGATCGCGACGCCATGCGGCGGGAACTGCGTCTGCTATTCTGCCACGGCATGCTCCATTTGTTGGGATACGACCATGCAACCTCGAAAGAACGCAAAGTCATGGAAGCCCGGCAGGCGGCTTATCTCAATGTCCATGGGCGGGCGGCTTGGTTTGACGACGAGGGAACGGCCGGCCGCTAGTGATTGCACAAGAAGGAACACGCGACCTTGGATGAAGACAGGGATCCGCTGAGTACGATCCCCAGACGCCCGTGGTTTGGGCCGCTGGTTACATGGCTGGCGCTATTGACCGCGGTGGCGTTGTCCGCCTATCTGTTTAACGCCCCGCCGTCTGCGGCCACTGGCGCGCATGCGGACATCGCGGCGGGCGCGGCTTTGGATGCTGGGGCTCGCGAGCTCATCGCCGTTCCTCCCGAAGAACGGATCCCGTGGACGACCGTGCTGCCCGCGCCGGTCTTGTTGCTTTTGGGCGTACTGCTCTTCCTTTCCGCGTTCTTCTCCGGCAGCGAGACCGCGTTCTTTTCGATAAACAAGCTGCGATTGCGCGCCATGCGGGATGACGAACGCCCCACGGCGCGCGCTGTCGCCCGCATGATGGAACAGCAGGGACGTCTTCTTACCACCATCCTCGTCGGCAATATATTCATCAACGTCCTCATCGGCGTGCTGATGGGTTCGCGCGTCGAGCAATTGTTTCAATACTCCTTTGGTTTGTCGCCTTTCATCGCGTATCCCGTGGCGATAGCCGTGGCGACAGGCTCCATCGTCTTCTTCGGCGAGATCCTGCCAAAGGTGCTGGCGGTAACCACGAGCGAAGGCTTCGCCCGCTTCGCCGTGCTGCCGTTGCGCGCTTCTGATCGCGTGCTTACCCCCCTGCGCGATGGCGTAATGCGGCTCACCGATCTCATCTTTACGCTCATCCGGTTCCACGAGCGCCGGGCCGCTCCGTTTATCACGGACGAAGAACTCAAGGCCGTTATCAGCGACACGAAAGTCGAAGGCTCCATCGAAGAAGAAGAGCGGCAGATGATTCAGGGCATCCTCGAATTCAGCAACGTGCTGCTGCGCGAGATCCTTGTGCCGCGGCCCGACGTCGTGGCGCTGCCACAGGACGCAACGGTCGCCTGCGCGCTCGACACGTTGCGGGAGCACGAGTTCTCCCGGATGCCCGTATACGAAGAGGACCTCGACCATGTCATCGGCGTGTTGATGACCAAGGACCTCATCCCCTGTTTTGCAAAGGGTGAACTGGACCGGCCCGTGCGCGACTTCGTGCGCCCTGCCCATTTCGTGCCCGAGACAATGAAGGTGCGTCAGTTTGTGGAGGACGCTCAGCGCCGCCGGACCCATCTAGCGGTCGTGGTGGACGAATACGGCGGGACCGCCGGCATTGTGACCCTTGAAGACGCCATCGAGGAGGTCGTCGGCGAGATTCTCGACGAGAACGAGAAGAGCCAAACACCGCACGAACTGCTCGGAGAGAACATGTACCGCGTCGAGGGCGGCATGGACCTCGAAGAGCTGAGCGAGCTTATTGGCATAGAAGTTCGAGACGAAGAGCACGAAACCGTGGCCGGTTTCCTTATGAACCACAGCGACAAGGTGCTCGAGGCCGGCGACCGTATCGAACATGACGGCGTGGTGTTCACCGTCGAAAGCACGGAAGGAAAACGCGTGAACCATGTGCATATCGAAGCCCGGCGAAGTCAACCTGAAAGGAAAGACGCCGAATGATTGGGCTCTCCCTTACATTGGTCGCGGTATTCCTCGCGATGGTCGTCATCCAAGGCCTATTCGCAGGCTACGAGCTAGGCTTTGTATCGTCCAACCCGATTCGTGTGCGCCACCTCGCCGTGGAAGAAAACGATTCGCGCGCGCAACAGTTGTACCGGCATTTGGAGCAGCCCGACAAGATGCTGACTCTATTGCTCATCGGCAACAACGTGGCCCTTGTTGTGGGCACCGTCGCGCTGACACGGGCCTTTGGGCGCTGGGGCTACGCTGAAGCCGCAGCGACGGTGATCGCGACGCCCATGTTCCTACTCTTTTCCGAGGTGCTGCCCAAGAGCGTGTTCCGGGTGCACCCCACACAACTCGCCCTCGCCGTATTGCCGGCAGTGCGTTTCTTCTACGTGCTGCTCGCGCCGCTGTCGTTGCCGGTCGCCGCTTTCACGAGAACCCTGTTGCGGGTGGTCGGCCACGAAAAAGAGCATTTCAGCCCCTTCATGAATTCCGTGGAGGATGTGCGCGTACTGGTCGATGAAAGCGCGGATCATGGCGCCATTGAACGCGAAGAGCAACGGATGATCCATTCGATTATCGATCTTCACGAAACGCAAGCCAAAGAGATCATGACGCCCCGCATCGACATCGACGCGCTCGAAGAGCAAGCCACACGCGCCGAACTCATCGAAGTGTTCGAACGCAGCGGCAAGACGCGCATCCCCATATACCGCGAGACCGTTGACGAAATCATCGGCGTCATCAATTGTTACGACGTCATGCTCGATCCCAACACGGACAACCCGGATATTGGCCGCTTTGTCCGTCCGATTCTACACGTGCCCGACACAATTCCCGTTGATGACCTGCTGACCGTCATGAAGAAGGAGCAGCAGCACATGGCTATTGTCACGGATGAATATGGCGGCACCGACGGTCTGATTACCATGGAGGATATTCTCGAGGAGATATTCGGCGAGATTCAGGACGAACACGACCACGAAGAACATTCCATTTACCAAGTGGGGCCGCGAGCCTACCTCATCGATGCGCGCACGCCGCTCGAAGAGGTCGCCCGCGCCACTGGCGCCCCCCTTGAGGACGAGTACGTCGACACCATCGGCGGTTGGTTGATGCACACGGCCGGCCGCATACCCGCACAAGGCGAAGTGGTTCGTCACGGCCCCTTCCGTATTACCGTGCTGGATGGCGGAAGTCACTATATCTCGCGGCTTCGGCTGGAGATTCAACGCGACGCCGGTGTTGATAAGGATGAAGGCGATTCGAAGGCGTAAACCGAAACCGGGCCCGATCATGCGACTGTGGCAGGTCGTATGGCGCTACACCATTGCCGGTCTGCTCGTGTGGGTGCCCCTGATCATCACATTGTGGCTAGCCTGGATCGTCGTGAACAACATCGTGCTCGGCATCGAGGGGCTCATTCAGGCCGCGGTGGTGCAGCTCAACATCATCGGTCCCCGCCTGGGCCCCTTCAGTTTCCTTCAGCATGTCCCCTATTACTTCGGCTTCGGCGTACTGCTTGTCTTCCTCGTGTTCCTGGGCACCGGCTTTCTGACGCGCTACCTCATCGGCCGCAAGTTCATCGAGTATAGCGAACGCCTGCTGCAGGCCATCCCGCTTCTGAGCCGCGTGTACCGCTCCGTGCAACAGATTCGTGACGTGTTTATCGGGCGGCAGGGCGCCGTGTTCCAGTCCGTCTGCCTCATCGAGTATCCACGCAAGGGATTGATTACCGTGGGGTTCGTCACCGCCACCGAGCGCGGGCTCGTCCAGGAGGCCACCCACCAAGAGCTTGTCGCTGTGTTCGTGCCCACCACGCCCAACCCCACCTCAGGCTACCTCGTCTACGTGCAGCCGAATGAGATTACCCCTATCGATATTTCGGTCGAGGAGGCCATGAAACTGATCGTGTCTGGCGGCGCCTACCTTCCCGTTCCCGGTGAAGAATCGCCGGAAGACGAAGACAACGTGCGCGAAGAGTTACGCCGCGCGCTGGGCGGACCGAAGACCTCCTGAACAACAGCGAGGGCGCACTCGCGGGCGTGGTTAATCCCGCGTCCCCCGCCGCAGCGTGATGAGCGCCGCCTCGGGCGGGCAGTTATAGCGCACGTGCAGCGCCGTCGTCCCAATACCCGTGGTGGTGTACCCTTGCATGGCGCCGTGGGTCCAACGCCCCGAACAATACGCGCGGGGCGCGCCCGGCGCGTTCAATAACAGCGGGCCGATGCCCGGCAGGCAAACCTGGCCGCCGTGCGTATGCCCGCAAAGGTACAGGTCCACGCCACCGCGCTCCGCCAGACGAATCAGCTCGGGCGAATGCGCCAGCAGCACAATGAACTCGCCGGGTTTCACGCCCGTCAAGGCGCCCGGCAAGTCGTCGCAGCCGTACTTATGATGATCGTCCAACCCGGCAATCCATAGGCGGTCCTCATCCAGTTCGAGGCACATCCGGTCGTTCACCAGCATTCGAATCCCAAGCTCGCATAACGATTGGACAAACCCGCTATTGTCATGGTTGCCCAGGATGCCCACTACGCCGAGGCGCGTACGAATTCCCTCCAACACGATGGCCATATGCTCGGGCACGTGACCATAGGGGCCGTGACTGGCGAAACGGTAATCACCCGTAAGCAGCGCGATGTCCGCGCGAACCGGGTCCAGAAAATCGCGCACGAGCACCGCGAACTCGGGGCGGTCGTCATCGAAGTGCAGATCAGACAGATGCAATATGCGGAAGCCATCGAACGCCGGCGGCAAGTGCGGGTACACGAAATCCATCTCGCGCCACACCGGGCTGTCGGCGTTGCGGCGACCGCGTTCGAGCTGGCCGGTCATCGTCAATAGCGTGCGAAGCACCACCCGAACAATGACCGAGGTGTTATGGAACTTGCCATCGTCGATCCACGCGCCGCCGGGCGGCGACTCGCGCTCGAGCTCAAGCTCCTGGCGCCGTTCCCACAGCACACGCGATCCCGGCCGCCACGGGTCGGGGCATGGCCAGACTTGATTATTCGCCGTCTGTTCCTCCGCAAGCTTGCTCATCCAGCATCCATTCCAAGATCCTTGCAGTCCTGCTTCTTCATATCCCCGCCAGCGCGAACGCGTTCCACACGCGGTTAGGTATCCTAGAGCCCATGAGCAGCGATATCAAGGTTCTATAGGGTCTGCTGCAGTTGTTCCAGCCGACCGACTCGGCGACTACTCAGCCCCCTCATCTTCAGTGAACTCCCTCCCTCCGCTTCTGATTAACGGCTGCACACCGCGTACCGTTTAGCCATGAACGATGAGAACGGATCCGGCTGACTCCCCTAAATACTGATATTCACTTCATCGCTCTCGCAACAGTTGGAACACAAAGGCGTTGACTTGCTAGCATCTCCGGTATTACCTGTGGGAGATAGACGCGCTAAGCTTCGTCACACATAGCCACACCACAATGGGATGGGGGTACCAAGACCAATGGCTTTCTCGACCTTTGACAGCACGAAAGAATCTTTCCACGATTTGTTGAACCAAGCCCGCGTCGGCAAAATCCAACTGCCCGATTTCCAGCGCGGATGGGTATGGGATGATTATGGAATCCGCAGCCTGTTGGCCAGTATATCGCAAGGGTTTCCCATTGGAGCGCTGATGATGCTCAAGACTGGCGGCGAGGTGCGGTTTCAGCC